>NZ_CALETI010000205.1 GCF_937920075.1 uncultured Agitococcus sp. | reverse complement strand
AATCAGCCAAAGAAGCATTAGCTTTGCAGCGCGAACAGTTTGAATTTAACAAGAAGCGTTATAACGATTACAAGGCTATGTATGGTGAATTAGAGCAAGGCCAAGTAGATGCAGCCAAAAAAGGCGTGATTGCCGATTTAGGTGGCGTAACGGCTCGTGCAACAGGCGATGTGGCTACACAATTCACCAATGCCGAAGAAGCACAGCGCAGACAGCAACAACGATTGGGCATTAACCCTAACAGTGGACGTGCTGACTCAATGGGGCGACAAACAGGTATTTCTAAAGCCTTAGCAATGGCAGGGAATATTACTTCTAATCGTGAGCTAGAAAGACGCAACGCAGAGCAGCAAACGTGGAACAGACGCGCACAGGTTAATCAAACAGGCATTGCACAGATGAATGGCTCGTTTGGTGATATGAACCAGTCTAGTAATGCTATGGCCAATACGATGAATCAGCAATCAGCACAACAATCGCAACAGGCAGGTGCATTGTTTGGTGCGGCGGGTGTTATTGCAGGTCAGTATTTGGGCGGATTGAAGAAGCCGACTGTTGAGCCAGTCGAACCTACCGCTCCTCCTGCCTACTTAACGCCAAGTTACGCACAGGGAAGTATGCCAGCGTATCAAACGCCACAGCAAACCGCTTTAAACAATCTTTACTCAGCAATTAAATACTAAGGAGTAAGTCATGGCTATTGCAGGTATCGAAGGTTTAGCACAAGGCTTGATTCAAGGCATGGCATTAAAACGCCAAAATGACCGCCAAGAGTTATTGGATGCGCGTGATGCTGAAAGGTTTGGCATGGACAAAGAACGCTTTGCCACTCAACAGGCGGCTAGTGCTTTTGACTTACAGAACGCACAGACTAATGCAGCCAATGCAGCTATCGACAGAAAAAGGGCATTGGGCATCCAAAAGAAAAACGATGATTTTGAGGCGAATCTTGGCAGGATTTTAGGTGCTGGTACTCCCGAAGGTGAATTGATGGAGCTTGAGAAAGTGCATCAGGGGAGTGGTGTTAAAGGCGCATGGGCGCGTGACCCAAAAACAGGCGGCCTTGCCAAAAATGCCGATGGCACATTTAAGTGGGTTAATGAAGATGGCACTGCTTACGATGCTAAACCCGAAGATGCTATTGGTCGTTATATTGCAAAAGTTGACCCTAAAGGCGAGTTTACAAGAAAGCGTACTCAACAAGACGAATTGGCAAAAGAAGATCGTGAGGCAAAAAGAAAGGCGGAAGAATATGCTCTACAGCATAAATACAAAGTAGACGAAATTAAAGAAACAGGCCGTCAGAATCGCTTGAATGTTAAACCCGAAAAAGAAACTCCATTATCCGCAGCAGATTTTAAGATTGTTTTTGGTGAAGAATATGAGATTGGTACAGATGCTAATGGACTGCCAAAAATGGGAAGCCGTATAAATCGCCAATTACAAAACAGATTTTTAACATGGGCATCGGTTAATAAAAGAAAAGCTACGATGTCGGCATATCAAGACTGGGTTGCTAGTGACCCTGCCGCACAGTCATTGGCATCGCCCAATAAAGACATAGATATGAATGGCAAGGGCGTACTTAAAGATATTCCTGTAAAGGGCTTAGAAGAAATTAACAAGGTAGATATGTCTGGCAAGCCGCCATTGGTATTAGGCAATCAAGGCGCAGCACAACCTGCCAGCCCTGTTAGCGGTTTGACTACTAGGCCGCCAGCTCAAGCTCAAGCTCAAGAAAATACAGAAGTTGCAATCCCTGCAAAACCTGTAAAAAAAGTACAGGTGCTTACAAAAATCTCAGGGATGCGCGGCTCTGAGAAGCAAACAAAGATAAATAACCCTTATCAGGAAATACAAGGAAAGTTTGGCGACCCTATACCTGATGGATTTAAGCGCAAAAAAGCTCCATTCGGAACAGATATACGAACACCTGAATACAATGTATTCGTATCCAATAACTACCAAGATTAGGACTTAAATAATAATGGCTAACTTATTTCAAGCGTGGGACAGAGATATTCAGGCATTGGGCGCAGCTAAAGCCAGTGATGACCAAATCGAAGCGCGTCGCCAACAATTAGCAGAGCATTTTAAGGCTAAAGCGAAAGCAGCAGGCTTATCAAGCAAAAAAATATATGAAACCTTAGACAAATTTGACGCATATTCACGCCAAAACACTACCAACGAAGATAACCGCTTATCACCTGAAGAAGAAGAAATGGCGCAGCGTGTTAAGGACGGCACAGTCACAACAGGCGCAATCAAAGAAGTAGGCAAGCGATTTAAAGATATTGGCTTAGGCGCATTGTCTAGTTTAACCCGCATGGGTGGTGATATTGCTCAAACAATTAACGATGTGAGCGACAACGACAAAACAACCTTATCAGGACAAGCGGCACAAGGTTTATACAACATAACCGATGATATTCGCAGTAATTACAGCGAAGGCACAAAAACAGCCAAGAAAGACTTTTGGAGTCCTGAAGGCTTAACAATGGGCTTGGCCGAGAACTTAGGTCAAATTGCAGGTACAGCCGCATTACTTGGTACAGGTGGCGCATTAGCAGGTGCAGCAGGTATCACTAGCAAAGCAGGAAAACTCGCAACAATGGCAGGCATGGCTGCACCATTGGCCTACAGTCAAGGCTATGGTCAAGGCAAAGAAAGCTCACTGGATGAGATTAACAAAACAAGTAACGCGCAGTTATGGGAAAACGTCAAGGCAGAAGCCAAAGCCTATGATGATGCAGGCGGCACAGGTGAAGTCCCTTATTTAGTAGGTATGTTTAAGGAAGCAAATGGCGACCTTAATCTAATGAAAGACCTGATGGCCGAAAATGCAGGTAATGTCACAGGCTTGATGACGGTTGGTACAGAACCATTAGCGATGGGTGTTGGCTCATTGATGAGTCGTGGTGCGGCAGCAGGCGGCACAGGCGTAATGGCTAAGTTTGCTAACGCTATGAACAACCAAGGTATGTCCAATGAATTAGCAAGACGTGTTGCCGCAGGTGGTAAATTGGCTATTGCAAGCCAGGCAGGCAAGATTGCAGCCACACAAATGGGTCGTGAGACAGGCCAAGAGACCTTACAAGAAGGCGGTGAAGGCTACATTGCAAAAACAGAGGGTTCTTTAGCGGCAGGACGTAAAGGTGAGCTTACAGACGAGGATTGGAGTAGTAGTGATGGTAATGGCATTATCCAACAAGGTTTACAGGGTGGTGCGATTGGTTTGCTTATGGGTGGTGGTGGTGCAATATCTACCTTACGCCATTCGTCTAAACTTGCGCTAGAAAAGAATGGCCTACCTGAAAAACATGATGCTGCACTTATTGCCCATGAACAGGCCATTGCTAACTTAGAAAAAGCAACACAGATTCTTGATTTAAACCCTGAAGATGTTAAGGCACAAGAGGTTCATGCTAAAGCCTACGATGAGGCATTGGTTGCGACAAATAACCTAGAGCAATTAACAGGTAAATTTAACGCGCTTTATACACCCGAAGAACAAGAAGTTATTAAAGCCAAAACAATGGAAGGTGTAGCGGCTCGTGCTAAGGTTGCCGAAGATGCAGCCAAAGCACAGCAAGAACTTGATGCGGCGCAGGCTAAAGCGGCTCAAGAGCAGCAAGCACAACAAAATGAGATTATTAAGGCGCAGCGTGATGCGGTGGTTAATAATTTAGCTGGTATGGTGGGTGATGATGTTGCACTGAGTAATGCCGTAGCGGATTTAGGATTAAGCGAGGAAGAAGCTAATTCATTGCTTGATGACGCGCACAAAGTAGCAAAGAAACAGAAAAAAGAAGCAGCAAAACAACCTGCTCCTGCGACAGCTACGCCTAAAACCCCATTTGAGATGGCAGTCGATGAGGCTTTTAATGCAGACGGTACTCGCAATCCAAAGGCTATGACCTCTGATATTGCCAAAAAACATAACATTCCATTAAAGCCACTTATTGACGCAATCAGTGAGCGTATTGATAGTAACGCAACAAAAACAAAAGAATCGACTAATGCAGAACTAGCGAGAAAACGCCAAGAAGCTAGACAACAAGCTGAGGTTTTATCGGAAAAGCAACAACTTGAAAACACGCTTACCGACTTTGCAAGAAACAACGACCATGACTCGATGGTCAGCTTCTTGCGTGATTATGACCCCAAAGAAGCCGATACACTCATTGCTAACGCCTATAAAGCGGTAGATAAAGAAACCAAAGCGGCACAAGATGCTGTTACAGCCAATCAAAAAGCCGAAGCCTTAAAAGTAAAAGAGTCCGAAGCTAAGACACAGGCCGAACAGAAGAAGATCGCCTTTAATCAGGACATGGCTGACTTACACACTACTAACCCTGATGCAACAATGGCAGACCTTAATGTCATTGGCAAAAAGCATGGTGTTAAAAGCCCTATTGAATTGGCTCAAGCATGGGTAAAAGCCAAGAATGAAGCTAGTACCACGCCAAAAACTAAAGAAACATTAGCATTGCCCGCGCCTGATACGGTGATGGTGGCTGATGCTCAAGGAAATGTAATACCAACAACAGAAAACAATGTACCTAAAAAGCCACGCAGTAATGATTTTTCTGTGCCAAGTGGATTAAAGGTTGATGTATCCAATGCCGAAAACACACAAAGTGATTTAGGCATAGGCTCTTATATTGGTAGTGCTTATATTGTACGCCAAGACGGACAGCCATTCCCTACGGAGCAAGTAGCACAACAAGCCTTAGAAAACAAAGCAACCAAAAAGCCAAGACGCAAAAACGAGCCAACTGTATCGAAAGACACTCATGCTGTTGTGCCTGTTGATGGTGGTTATGCGATTGCGCCTGTTGTTGAAGTTGAACAACCTAAAAAAAAGCCCGACGATAACGAAGATGGTGGTGTCATTGCTGATGCGCCTAAGCCTAATGCGCCTGTATCACCAAGCGGCGGCACTATCCCAAGAGTGCATTTAGATAGAATTAGCAGAGGACTAAAAGACGGAAAAACGGTAGAAGAAATTGCTACGAAAATACAGAAGTCATTGCCTCACTTAACTATTGAAGATGTGACTCAGCAAGTATTAGCGGCGCAAGAAAAAGCCTCTAAGCCTGCTACATTAGACTCTATTATTGGTAAATATTCTGACGATGAGGAAGTAGATGAAAAAATCAGACAATCGGCCGAAGTGTTAAAAAAGTTTTTACCTGAAACTATTGGTGATTGGAAAATTGATAAGTCAACATTTGCCACAAGAGGCGCGTGGAGTGTTTCTTACACCAAGTCATACATAGTAACAGACAGAAAAACAGGAAAAGAGGTAGTAAGCTCCACAACATCATCCGCGCCTTTAGATGAGGACGTTTTGCTTAGTGGTGATGAGCAGGCCATTAAAGACCATATTAAAGAGCGTCTAACAAAAAATGGCATAACACCAAGAGGCGTTAAAAATTGGCAACTTGATGATGCTGTATCACCTGCAGGACAGCAAGCCGTTGATAATACCCCTACGCAATCCATTGAAGGCGAGTATCAGCACAACAAGATTGAATCAGTCAAGGCAACCGTTACCAAAACAGAAAAAGGCTATGACATTAACTGGGGTGATGAGGTTCAGTCATTTACTGGCAAAAATGCAGCAGAAAAAACACAAGCAGCAATCAAAAAAGAAGGGTTTAGTAAGAAAAACCCCGACAATGATAATGGCGGTGTAGCTGTAGAGCCTGTTGCGCCTAAACCCGTATCGCCTATGGGCGGTAATAGCGCACCACAGACCGCACCTAAAACCGATGCCGAGCAAATTCGTACTATTGGAAGCAAAGAAGATGGTTTAATTGCGTCAAAATTTAGAGAAGATTTAAAATCTTTTTTAACAAAGATTGATGAAATAGATGTATATGAGAATGAGCCAAGCGAACTACACAAATTTAGCACATTTTTAACAAACGAGATTTTACAAAAACGAGCAGAAAACCAAGACGATTTAAAAGGGTTTATATCAAAATCTTTAGGTCTAGCATTAGATGAAAGCAATTATATTGGTCTTGAAGGTGCATTTAACGATAGAAGCAGAATTAATGCAGTGGAAGAGTTTTTGTATAAAAAAGCCAAAAGCACAGAGAGCTTGTCTTTTGAAAACAAAGAAAAAGAATATTCTAAAACAGAAAAAGAACATTCTAAAACCGATGCTGAACAAATTGCTCAGGCAATGGACAAAACTGCACAAGCAATCACTGAGGCGGCACACAACAAAGTTGTTGAGCGTGTTAAGAATGGCGAGGAGATTGTTTACAAACGTCCCGAAGCAATTGAACGCGCCAAGCAAGACGACCGTTATCAGGTTGAGATTAACGATAAAGGCCATGCTGTTGTTAAAAACATCAAAGACTTGAATGGTGAGTGGGTTAAAA
>NZ_CALETI010000204.1 GCF_937920075.1 uncultured Agitococcus sp. | reverse complement strand
AAATAATACCTAAAGCATCAAAAACTGCACCACATTCGGTAACTGTTTTACCCGACATACAACCCAATGGCCCAACTTTGTTTAATGACACTTCTGACCCCATGAATAATGCGGGAATATCCAACACTACTTTTTGTTTGGTATAATCAAAGGTTGGTAGTTTAATAGTGGTTAAATTTGGATTAGAACACTCATAACGTGTTAAGGGTGATTCGGTCGCTCCTTTATCGGTACAACCTGTTGCGCCTAAATGCACTGTCCAAACTTTTTCATTAGCATCATCAGAGGTATCTGCGGTACCTTTTTGATTAAACACACCACCAACAGGATTAACTTCGACTTTGACAAATTTACGACCACCCTGCCAACTCCATGCCATAGCAGCCACATCTAAAGGTGCTAACATTGATGTTGTTTCGGTATGACTTAAAGCGATGGTTTTACCTGTACTGTCAACACCCGTATCAGGTACGCCTAAAATAAACTGAATCCCTGTATAGTTACCTTGTGGAATTGTTCCTTGAATTGTCGTATAGGTGTCTTTTGTCCCTACTTCGGCACATACGCCCGTTGCATCTTCAAAATCTAATAATGTCACGCCATAACGTTGATTAACATTTTCAGGACTTTCTTTTAACACAACCGCTACTGCTTCATTTTTGTCATTAATCAATTTCACTTCGGCAACATAAAAACGTAAATCGCGAATTTCAACGGTTTTATTGCTTGTCCCAATATTATTAATGCTATTTACTGCGCCACATTTCACATCTGCGCCATTTGCTTGAGCAGCAAATTGGATAGCAACATCTTTGCTTGTCACAACTACAGGTAAAGTATTTGTGTTTTTATTAGCTGTATCATCATTACTACCGCCACCACAAGCAGCGACTAATAAAGCTAAACTGGACACTGCTAACATTTTCGACTGACGCATTATATTCACCTATATACAAACCAATAAAAACACGTTTTAAACTTGAAACAATTATAAATCATTTAGCTATCAGTGACCCTGCGACATTTTGTCGCACTTTAAACGCATCAGAATTTACTGTCCCATTCACAAACGCAGTAAATCGGCTACAATGCGCGCGTTAAAATATGATGAGCTTATAAGGCCAACTATGACTGCTGTCTCGACATTAACCACAAAACTACTCCTTCCCAGCCATACTGGCGACAAAAAAACATGGGCTAATTTATTAGGCTCAGGCGCAGGTTTAAGCCTGAGTTTAGCCATTCAACAATGGTCAGGCGTGGTGTTATTAATTACTGCCGACAGTCAACAAGCGGCACGATTAGAAGAAGAAGTTCGTTTTTTTAGTGGCGAGCAAATCCCTATTTTGCATTTTCCCGATTGGGAAACCTTACCTTACGATTTATTATCACCGCATCAAGATATTATTTCTGAACGTTTACGTATTTTAGCCACCTTACCGACATTGACTAAAGGTTTAGTGATTACGCCCATTACTACCTTAGCTCAACGTTTAGCGCCACCCAGTTGGTTATCGGCACAAAGCTTTAGTTTAAAATGCGGTCAAAAATTTGATTTAGATGCCACTCGCCAACGTTTAGAGGCTGTGGGTTATCGTGCGGTTGAAACCGTTTATGAACACGGTGAATATGCGGTGCGTGGTAGCTTGATGGATATTTATCCGATGGGAGCAACAGCACCTGTCCGCATCGAATTATTTGATGATGAAATTGATAGTCTTCGCCTGTTTAATCCTGACAATCAACGCACCACCGAAACCATTAAGCAATTAGAGTTATTACCAGCACGAGAGTTTCCATTTGACCGCACTGCCATTCGTTTGTTTAAAGATCAATGGGCAGAAACATTTCCCCAAACTGATCCCAAAAAATGTGCGTTATATCAAGACATTAATCAAGGTTTAGCGGCTGCAGGTATTGAATATTATTTACCACTCTTTTTTAAAGAACACGCAAGTTTATGTGATTATTTGCCACGTCATAGCTTAGTGGCCACCATGAGCGACTGTCATTCACAATTAGACCATTTTTGGACAGAGCTTAATCAGCGATATGAAGATCGTCGCCATGACAATCACCTACCGATTTTATCGCCTGACAGCTTATTTTTACGCAGTAATGAGTTATTTGGCCAACTGAATAACTTTGCCCGCTTACAGTTAAACCAACAAACCGAAGCCGAAAAAGCAGGCACCAGCTTATTTGATTTTAGTCAGCCCATCAATTTACCCATAGACTCGCGCAGTGATACACCACTCGCCCATTTAGCCAGTTATATTCAGCAGCAACCACAACGAATTTTGTTGTGTGCCGAAAGTGCAGGTCGCCGCGAAAGCCTGTTATCGTTGCTCAACAAAGCCAAGCTCCAGCCAATATTGGTTAATAGTTGGCAAGAATTTATCCAAAAAGATCTACGTTTTGCCTTAACCATTGCACCGTTAGAACAAGGTCTATCATTGCCTGATGTGACCGTGATTGCCGAAAGCCAATTGTTTGGTCAACGGGTTATGCAAAAACGCCGTCGTAAAGCCACCACAGGTGAAGGTGCAGCCGAATTAGCGATTCGTAGTTTAAGCGAATTAACCATTGGTGTGCCTGTGGTGCATATTGATTATGGTGTGGGACGTTACCAAGGCTTAATTACCTTAGACATGGATGGCCAAACCCAAGAGTTTTTACAGTTAATTTATGCCGACAATGCCAAATTGTATGTGCCTGTTGCCAATCTGCATTTAATTGCTCGTTATTCTGGCACAGAAGATGCGCTTGCCCCCTTACATAAACTAGGCAACGAACAATGGCAAAAAGCCCGTAAAAAAGCGGCCGAACAAGTGCATGATGTGGCTGCCGAATTGTTAAGTATTAGTGCAAGACGTGCCGCCAAAGCGGGTTATGCCTTTAAATTTGATGAGCAAGAATACGCCAAATTTTGTGCTGGTTTTGCCTTTGAAGAAACCGCCGACCAAGCCAATGCCATTTTATCAACCATTGCCGATTTACGCTCACCACGACCAATGGATAGATTGGTGTGTGGTGATGTGGGCTTTGGTAAAACCGAAGTGGCGATGCGTGCTGCCTTTGTCTCAATTCACGATGGCAAACAAGTCGCGGTTTTAGTACCAACCACCCTACTTGCCCAACAACACTATGAAAACTTTTGTGACCGTTTTGCTGACTGGCCTGTTAAAATTGAAGTGTTATCGCGCTTTAAAACCGCCAAAGAACAACAAAAAGCCTTAGACGAACTCGCCACAGGCAAAATTGACATCATCATTGGCACTCACAAACTTTTGCAAGATAGTGTTGAGTTTAAAGACTTGGGCTTGATGATTGTCGATGAAGAACATCGTTTTGGTGTACGCCACAAAGAAGCCTTAAAAAATCGCCGTGCCGATGTGGATTTGTTAACCCTCACCGCCACCCCCATTCCGCGCACCTTAAATATGGCTTTATCAGGCTTACGCGATTTATCGATTATTGCCACACCTCCTGCCAAACGTTTAGCGGTAAAAACCTTTGTGCGAGAAACACATAACAATGTGATTAAAGAGGCGATTTTGCGTGAATTATTACGCGGTGGCCAAGTGTATTTTTTACATAACGATGTGGCAACGATTGAAAAATGCGCCGCTGATTTACAAGGTTTATTGCCAGAAGCGCGTGTCGGTATTGCTCACGGCCAAATGCGTGAACGTGACTTGGAACATGTCATGCAACAGTTCTACCACAAGCAATTTAATGTTTTAGTGTGTAGTACTATTATTGAAACAGGGATTGACGTGCCTTCGGCCAATACCATTATTATGGAACGCGCCGATAAACTCGGTTTAGCACAACTCCATCAATTACGTGGTCGTGTGGGTCGCTCTCATCATCAAGCTTATGCTTATTTATTGATTCCCAATAAAAAGTTACTCAGTGCCGATGCCGAAAAACGACTCGAAGCCATTGCTAATGCTGATGACTTAGGTGCAGGTTTTGCGTTAGCCAGCCAAGATTTAGAAATTCGTGGTGCGGGTGAATTATTAGGCGAAGAACAAAGTGGTAATATGCAAGCTGTTGGCTTCACCCTTTACATGGAAATGTTAGAAAGGGCCGTAAAAGCCATTAAAGCTGGCAAAACCCCGAATCTCGAACAGCCATTAAGTCTAACCGCTGACATCAATTTACGTTTATCGGCCTTAATTCCTGATGATTATTTGCCAGACGTGCATAATCGTTTATTGATGTATAAACGTATTAGCCATGCTGAGAGTTACGAAGCTTTAGACGAATTACAAGTAGAAATGATTGATCGTTTTGGCTTGTTACCCGAAGCCACTAAAAACCTATTTGCCACCCACAAAATTAAATTACAAGCAGCCGATTTAGGCATTAAAAAGATTGATGCTCATGCTCAAGGTGGTCGTTTGGAGTTTGCTAAAGATACAACGGTTCAACCCATCACTATTGTTCAATTGGTGCAAAAACAACCTGCTCAATTTAAATTAGATGGAGCAGAAAAGCTACGTTTTATCAGTGATTTAACTGACAGCCAAAAGCGTTTAAGTTTTGTTGAGCAACTCTTAACTAAACTGAAATCTTAACTTACTGCTCATTTGTCTGTTGTTCTAATTGAGCGTTATGTGCATCATTGGCATCTAACGCTCCATCAACTTTTTTACGAACCTCTTTGCCGTTATACCCCATAGCATCGGCTGCTTCAATACTGCGCGTTTCTGGTCGGCCATTATCTTCTGTTGTTTTAACAGGCTCTTGTTTTTGACAAGCAACTAAGGTCAACACACAAACCAACACCGTCATTAATTTATTCATTTTTAATCTCTAAAACTGCTTAGGGTCTTAACTTAGCACATTTTCTAAAAATTTAAATACATGGAGATTCACAAAAGCTAAGGTTATAATCAGCGCGAAAAATAGAACCCAATAGGATTATATATGAGCGATGAGCGTGGCAATGATACGCCTAAATCTTGGTTTAACCGATTAAGCAATTTATTATCTACTGAACCAGAAAACCGAGAAGAACTGCTTGCAATCATTCACAGTGCTGGCAAACGTGGCGTTTTAGATGCTGAATCTCAACAAATTATTGAATCAACTTTACGCGTTGCGGACATGCAGGTACGTGAAATTATGGTACCTAGAGCGCAAATCATGTCGATTCGTGATGATAGCGAACCAAAAGATTTTTTACCTATTCTTATCGAATCCGCTCATTCACGCTTTCCCGTTTTAGCTAGCGATAATTCAGACGAAGTTGTGGGTATTTTATTAGCCAAAGACTTATTACGTTTAATTGGTCAAAAATCTGATCGTTTTGATTTAAAAGATTATTTACGCCCTGCTTTTTGTGTCCCAGAATCTGCTCACTTAGATCGCCTCTTACGCGAATTTAAAGAAAAACAAACCCACATGGCCATTGTTGTTGACGAATATGGTGGAATTGCAGGTCTAGTGACCCTAGAGGATGCCTTAGAGCAAATTGTTGGTGATATTCACGACGAACATGATGATGCCGATGAAGGCTCCCATTGGATTAGTGAACAAGCAGACGGGACGTATGTCGTACAAGCGATTACCCCCATCACCGAATTTAATGATTATTTTGGTAGTCAGTTTAGCCACGAAGACTTTGAAACGATTGGTGGTATTATTTTGAGTGAATTTGCGCGTATGCCACAAATTAACGAATATATTGATTTAGTACATTGGCGATTTACTATCTTAGCGGCTGATTTACGCATGATTAGCGTGATTCGTGTGCAAGACTTACGCAAGATTACATAATGAACAACCTTTTATCCAAATTACGCCACTCCAAATTTGCGCCAATTTATGCAGGTATTTTGGGTGCTTTATTGCCTTTTAGCTTAGCCCCCTATCATTGTTGGCCATTAGCTTTAGTGTGTATCGCCTTATTTGCCGATTTATTACCACAACAAACACCCAAACAAGCCTTATTACGTGGTTGGAGTTTTGGTACAGGTTTATGGGGTGTTGGCGTTTCTTGGTTATTTGTTTCTATTCATGAATATGGTTATACCCCCGCATGGCTAGCCAGTTTAATGGTGCTATTTGTTGCCATCGTGATGGGTTCTTTTACAGGCTTAATGGCTTATCTTTATCGACGTTTTAAGCTCGACAAACATACTTTGCTAACTTTTGCACCGTTATTTATTATTTTTGAATGGTTAAAAACGTGGTTATTTACAGGCTTCCCTTGGCTATTTACTGGATATGCGTTTATTGATTCAGTATTAGTCGCTTATGCACCCATTTTAGGTGTATTTGGTGTTGGTTTATTAGCGGTTGTTTCTGCACAATGTTTATTAATGATTGCTAAATATCAGCAAAAAGCATGGTCTTATGCCGCACTGATTAGCCTTATTTGGGGCGTAGTAT
>NZ_CALETI010000203.1 GCF_937920075.1 uncultured Agitococcus sp. | reverse complement strand
GATAAAGGGTTGGATAACTTTGCTTATTCTCCTAGTGTCGTTAATCGTACGGCGCGTGCTGCATTGCCTATTGCCGACCCTGCTACTGAAGGGCAACGGGTTATGGATTGGGGCGTGCAAACTGCTACAGGCGCACTAATGAATCCTGCTGCTGGTGCTAAAGGGATGGCATTAAATGCGCTTAAACTTGGTGCGGCTGGTACGGTTGGCGGCGTTGTTGCTGAGGAAACAGGTAATCCTTGGCTAGGTATTGCTGCTAGTATTGCTGCGCCAATGGCTGCAAGTGCTGCGGCGAGTCGTTTAAGTCGTATTCCTCAATCGGTTACAGCAACAGGACGCGAAAACGTAGCAGGGCGACAATTATTGAACTCTGTTGCTGACCCACAAAAAGCAATAACTGCATTAGAAAACGCACCACGACCAACAGTAGCAAGGTCTAAGGCAACCACTGGCCAAGTGGTTGCACAACAAACAGGCGATACAGGACTTCTAAAGGCTGAGGATGTTATGCGTCAACGCTTAGGCGTGGCTGACGAAATTAACCAACGATACGCGGCAAATGCTGAGGCTAGACGACAACAATTATTAAGAATGATGCGTGACCCTGATTCTGCGCCTAATGTCGTTAAAATGGCGCGTGATGAAATTAACAACCTTGCACAAAAACAAGCACAAATGGCAAATGAGGCGGCACGTCAACAACAAACATCAATGCTTAATTTAGGTACAACAACAAGCGCAGACGATGCGGCGCAACGATTGGCTAATGTTGCTGATCCTATTTTGGCTCAAAAACAAAAAGATATTAGCAATGCTTTTGAAAGTGTTGATCCTTTTAATGAAGTTACAGCATTGCGTATTCCCATGCAAAAAATCGAGGGAGTTTTACAAACAAATTACGGGGGGTTATCGCTAGCACAAGATAGCAAGGTTCGCCAAGCTATTAAGTTGATTAATGAAGCTGCTGGCCAAAATAAAGCGGCTAAGGATATTCCTGAATTGGCTATGGCTAAGCCAACAGTTCCACCTTTGCCTAAATTTGACCCTAAACAAGTCAATCCTCAAATTGACGATATGTTAACAGCCATTGCTAAGTACGGCGGTTTAAATCGTGATTATGCGTTAAGTGTTGGTATTGATCCTAAAATGCTTAATCAACGTGCTGCTGGTGCTTTAGTCCCATTCCCTAAAAATGGTGGTTTGAGTGGTGACGAAATGGCCACTAGACTAGCACAGGACGGCTACCCAGTAGGCAATTTAGGTGCTGAGGACATTTGGCAATTTAACGAAGCATTAGACAATGCTATGCGAGGTTATAAAGTATTAACTCCGCAAGGGCATGAATTGCAAATGGCTAGACAACAAGCTCAAAAAGATTTGGAATTATTTAACGAAAATCTTAAATTAAATCCTGATTTGCTTGGTTCTACAATGACCTATAAGCAAATGCAAACTATTCAGAGTAGAATAGGGCAATTGCAAAGAGAAGCCATTAAAAGTGGCTCAAGCGTAGATGCAAAAACATTATTGGAATTAAAAAAATTAATTCGCGGCACAATGGACGATGAAGTTAAGCGCGGTGTTGTCCCTGCTGATATTGCTGAGTCATATAAAAAGGCAATAGGTTTAAAAGCTGATTTTGAAAGTCGTTACGGTTCTGCGCCTATTTCTGATTTACGTTTTAAGGGTTATGAGCGTCATAGTCAAAATTTAGCAACATTGCCTAAAAAACTTGTTTCAACTCGTGAGGGGTTGGATTCGTTTAAGAAGGCGTTTGGTAGCGAAGCTGAGG
>NZ_CALETI010000202.1 GCF_937920075.1 uncultured Agitococcus sp. | reverse complement strand
GGCTTATACGCGCCCACACCGTACACACGTCAACCCATTCTTGCTTTTCACCACCCGACAAACCGCGTGTTTTGGTGAGGCGTTGGAATGTAACACGGTGACGTAAGCGACCAATCGGCGTTTGCATTAGTATTGCACTCGGTAAGGGTCAAGCAAACCGTCAACAAAAGCATACGGCACAGCATTTACACCGTAACTCATCACTGCTTCACGGTTTTCATACAGGGTTGCCAAGTCAACTAATATCCATTGTTTAATCGCTTTTGGAACAGCATCAGCATTGCCGTAGCCTGCGGTATAAGTAATTGCAATAGTCTTTTCAACAACCACCATTGGCATAATTTCGGGTATTAAACTATTTTTATTTAATAAATAATCGCTACCCGTCAATGTGGTTGTACTGTCATCATCATTAGTAACAACAACACTACTAATAGCAATCAGGTTAGGTAATAATTTAATTTTGTCGCCATGCTCTGCGACTGTTTTATACGTTTTAGTTAATAACGACCGCCCCAATTGATGTTCTGCACGTTCTGTCGCTACTTCAATTAAGTGTTTAATCAAATCATCGTCTGTGCCGTCATCAGTATCTAAACGTAAATGCTGTTTTGCCAAATTAAGCGAGACAACTAACTCAGTTGACGGTACAGTGATAATGGTTTTCATGTTTCACCTAAAACAAAAGGCGCATGACGCGCCTTTTTTATTTAACGATTAAGTAGCAGAATTTTGGTAATACTTGATTGCACCACCTACATCAATCAAGTTGCCACCGCTACGCGCCCACGCCAAGAAACCAACTTGGCCAAGTTTGGCATAAGCCGAATCTTCAAAACGGTGTAAGGTGTTTTGCAATACATCACGCACATAGTAACGGCTAAAGTCACCAAACAATACCGACTTAGCATCCGCCGCCATGACTGGCATGTCTTGGTTAATTGTCACAGGATAACCCAAAATAGTGTCAGGCATTGCGTCTGCCAAACCATCATAACCGGGCAAAAAGACAGGACGGCCAGCGTCGTCTTTGAGTTTGCGAATTTCGCGCATTGTGGTGTCATGTAACATAAAACCACATTGACTACTCATGCGGTAAGCAGGGTCAACACTATGCACCAAGTCAATTAAATCATCATAAGCAATAGACGTTGTTTGACCTGTTGCACCCACCACACCAGAAGTCGCAGCCGTGACAATACCGCGTGGCTGTGCTGTGCCTGTGCCTGTCGTAAACATTTGATTAGTGATGCGCCCTAAACGGTCAGTAATACGTTTTAAAACAAAGGCTTCAATATCAACTGAGCTATCTTGTAAAAGCTCAATTGGCACAGCAATTACTTTAGAGCTAAACTTAAATACGTTAAGCGATAATGTGCCAAACGCAGGATCTTGGCCTGTTGCGGACGTATTTTCTGGAATCAACTCACCGACTTCGCTTGTACCATTACTGGTAGGGAACGACATAGGGTTGCCCATTTCAGTTTGAATAACGGTAGCTACGTTACGAATACCGCCGTATTCTTTTAAAGCATCGGCAACAGTTTTGGCGATGTCTGTTTGTACAGTATAGCCACCCTCACTGCCTGTGGTGGTGGACATAGTAGCGCGAATGTCTGCCCAGTCTTGAGCGGTCAACGCCTTATCACCACCCTTTAACCATTTGGCAAATAATGCGCGGCTTTTGGCAACGGCAGGGTGTTTATTGCGTGCATTATGGGCTGCTGCATCGGCTTCTTCAGTAGCTGCTTCCTCACCAATTAAAGTTGCTAATTGTTGCAAGCGGTCAATTTCAGTTTTTGCACTTTCAATAGCGGCAACCATCTCATCATAAGCGGCCTGTTTTTCTTCTGTCCACTCATTAGACGGTGTGTTTTCGACTAATGCTTTGGCTTCGGTGTGTTTTGCTTTGATTAAAGCGCGTAATTCTGCAATCGTTTTCATAATTTAGGTCTCTTGTGACATAAAAAAAGCCGCATCATGCGGCCTTGTTTTTAGGTTTTGCTTAAATACAAGCAAGATTTAAGCGGTTTAAAGCCTGTTGTTTGTCAAAAACAGCAGGTTTAGAAGTTGGTTTTTGCGTATTTTGTGGTTGTTGTGTTGGTTTATTTGGCTCAGAATTAAGTTTTGGAGCGTTTTTATACACACCTAATTGCCAATTTTTGGCCTGTTGTGCCGTGTTTTTGGGTGTTTCGTTAGTAGAAACTTCATCTACAAAGCCATAATCTAAGGCTTCTTGTGCTGTAAACCATGTTTCAGCGTCCATCAATGCCGCAATTTCGCTTGTTTCTTTGCCTGTTTTTTTGGCATAACTATTAGCTAACGTGCCATCAATCTTATTTAGTAGTGTTGCTGTTTTGGTTAAGTCGTTTTTATCACCCCATGCCATCGTCCACGCATTGTGAATCATAAACAAAGAGCCTTCACCCATTGCTACACTGCTACACGCTAACGCAATATAAGTAGCAGCACTGGCACAAAGACCGTCAATGTGAGCAATAACAGTTTTACCGCTTTCAACAATCGCTTGTTCCATGCAACGCGCCGCAAACACATCGCCGCCCGGTGAGTTGATACGTAAATGAATAGTGCTTGCAGTGATGTTGCTTAATTCTTTAATAAAATTCATCGGGCTAACACCACCCCACCATTCTGCTTCATTGTCTGTACTAACAATCATGTCATACAAATACAATGTTGCTTCTGTGTTGGCTTCGTTAGTCACCACTTCAAAGCGTCTATTAGCACTTCGATTAAGCGCAAATAATTGATATAACTGAGCCATATTAACTACCCATACTCACCGTCACACTAGGCGCGGTGCTTGTGTTTAATTCGTTACCACCGTCAACAGGCGGTAAATTTTCTGCTTTGCGTACCTCATTGACAGTCATAAAGCCGGGTTCGCCTGCTCTACCCAATGCTACACGGTACGCATTAAAGCGGCCTATGGTGTCACCACGTTCTAAGCCTGCGGTCATAAATTCGCAAAAGTAAGGCCGCATAAATAATTTGTGATTGCACTCTTGTTCAATGCCAACCAAGTGCCGACTTAGCGTGTACTTTACAAAGCCTATGCCCATTTGCTCCACACCACTGCCCCAGCTTGT
>NZ_CALETI010000201.1 GCF_937920075.1 uncultured Agitococcus sp. | reverse complement strand
AGCAAAAACACAAGCCGAAAGTGCTAATGAAGCCAAAAGTTTATTTTTGGCAATGATGAGCCACGAAATACGTACGCCAATGAATGGCATTGTTGGCATGATTGATTTATTAAAAGAAACGACACTTGATCATGAACAAGCCAATATGCTTAGTACTATTCGTGAGTCTTCATTCGTATTACTTAATTTATTAGATGATATTTTAGACTTTTCTAAAATCGAAGCTGGTCGTTTAAGCCTAGAAAGAATTCCGTTTTCATTGAGTGAACTGATAGAAAGTGTCACTGAAACACTCATGCCTAATGCCTTACAAAAAGATATTTCTCTAAGCTGTTTTATTAACCCAGACCTACCCGATAGGCTAGAAGGCGATCCTGTTAGATTACGACAAATATTACTCAATTTATGTAGTAATGCCATTAAATTTACTCATCCCAGTACAAGTAAACAAGGCATGGTTCAAATCAGAGCCGATATCCATGCCTTACATGCCAATGCCGTAGAACTTATGTTGCAAGTAGAAGATGACGGTATTGGTATTGCACCTGATATTATTCATCAATTATTTCAGCCTTTTAGCCAAGCCGAAAACTCTATCCGTCGTAATTATGGTGGCACAGGTTTAGGATTATCGATTTGTCGTCGTCTAACTGAAATTATGGGTGGTTATATTGAAGTTAATAGTTCTGTTGGTATTGGCAGTTGTTTTAGTGTCTTTGTACGATTGCCCATTCATCCACACACAGCCAATCCTATCAATTTAACACAACAAAAAATTATTGCAGTGTTAGATGAAACACCTTTACGCAAAATTATTTATAGTTATTTAAATGCTGCTCATGCAGATGTAGCAATTTTCTCTGATGTTAATCAAATAGATAACTCAATCATTAATCATCAATCCAGTATTTTACTACTAGATAGTCGTTGGCCTACTCCACCCACTCATTTAGCCCATTTACCCACTATTTTATTAACACATCGTCACGACAAAGCCAGCTTAGGGCATCAATTACCTGATAAACAATGGTATTTATGGATTTCACCATTACGTCGTGATGATTTGTACCAAAGCATTTTATTAGCAAGTGGTGTCTTAAAAAATACTTACGTTCATCCTCATCAAATCAACAATAACCGCAAACAACCGCTAGGTATTATTGAAGCCGAACAACAAGGCGTATTAATTTTAGTGGCAGAAGATAATCCTGTTAATCAAAAAGTTGTCGCCAAACAATTAGCCTTTTTGGGCTACACTTGTCTATTAGCAGATAATGGCAAACAAGCTTTAGCTCTTTGGCAACAACACCGTTTTGCTTTAGTCATCACCGATTGTCATATGCCCGAGATGGATGGTTTTGAGCTTACCAAAGCTATTCGCCACCAAGAATCAGTCAATCAACAATCTTGTCCTATTATTGCTTTTACCGCCAATGCGTTACGTGGCGAAGCCGAACGTTGTTTATTAGCGGGCATGAATGACTATCTATCAAAACCTGTTGAAATTCAATCTTTAAAAAGAATGCTGAATAAATGGATGCCATCCTAACATAATAAAAAACACCACCTTTACCTCGTATTAGCTAAAAAATAGTCTCTTTCGCAACCACAATCAAAATATCAACAGCCCCTAATGATGGCGCATAAAGTTAAGTTTTATGGCGTATTTTATCTAGAAATGTTCAAATATTGATCTATAATTCTTTTCAGCAAAATATACAAAAAAATTACTTCTATTTTTTATGCTTATACGTTTGAAAAACGATAAGAAGCCAATAGAAAATCTTTTCAAACTAGAGGATTCATCATGCGCCAATTTACTCAAGCTCTTTGTGGTTTAACTTTAGCCGCAGGTATTGCTGTTGATGCCCAAGCATTTAGCCAAGAAACCCACAAACGCATTGCCATTGATGCCGTTAATTATATGAAGGCCAATCCTACAACAACCAATTACGCCAAAATTTTAAATGCTGCAACTAAAGCAGGTATGACCATTGATCAATTTGCCAATGCCTTGGGTCAAGGGGCTTATGACGTTGATGATTTTATGGACACTTATTTATGTGGCGCAACAACAGGTAGTTGTCAAATTGCACCTGTCTGGGGCTTAGGAGCTGGTATTGTAAAATACACCTCATACTGGCACTTCCAAAACCATACACAAGGTGCTGATGCCCACGGTAACGACTTAGGTGGTTATAACTATGCTAAATTAACCGTTTGGGGTGATATCGACAACATGGCAGCCACTTGGTTATATGGCGATTATTTAGATGATGGCAAAGGTGGTTTAACCGCTTGGTTTTGGCAAGATAGCAGCAAACATAATTCTTATGGCATTACCGAAAAGAATTATCGTTTAGGTGGGTACTCTACCAACAATATGTATGCTGATTTTGAAAAAGCCCCGTTCCAACCAATTGATAACTTGGGTCAATATTGGTTTCAACAATTCTTAGCCGCACCAACAGTACAAACTTTAGGTTTTGTGTTACACACCACTGATTTATTACAACCTCACCACGTTTGGACAACCTCTGCACTTAATCACTCAGGTTGGGAAGGTTGGGTTAATGACTACTATTATTCCGAAGGCTTAAACAATTCTGCTTTAGTCACTGCTGCCTTAAATAACTTAACACCACTATCTTCTACTGCAACAGACATTCGTCCTTTGTTAACCCAAGGTGCAAGTGTTGCTTATAGCCAAGGTGGTATTGTGTTATCTAGCACTGACCATAATGATCGCAAAAACGTGGGCAAAATCGTTGTACCACATGCTATCGCAATGGTTGTTCGTGTATTAAATCGCGCAGCTGAACGTTTATAATAAAAAAGCCTTAATCGTTGTGATTAAGGCTTTTTTATTATAATTTAATGTTATGTTATAACATATAAAAAATAAAATACCAATCAATAAACATCAACTTTATAAAAAAACATCATTAAAACTATTCAAAAAAGGCACTAAACGTCCACTAAAAAACACATCAACTCTGATAAAAATGCCAAATTAACCACAAATTAAAACCATTTATCTATTTATTTGCACCACTCATCCACGTGGCGTCCAAGGTTAAGTTTTTGACAGTTTTCCGCAACGTGATTGTGCATTTAATAGTCTATTATTATCTCACTTACTACATAAAACCTTTATTTAGCCTACTTGCTAAATTCCAAAAACTTTAGGGGTCTATCATGAAAAACGTTACCAAACTGATTTGTGGCACTAGTTTAGCTCTCGGTTTGGCCATGGAAGCCCAAGCTTTTAGTCAAGAAACTCACAAGCGTATTGCTATTGATGCTGTGAACTATATGAAAGCTAACCCAACAACAACTAACTATGCAAAATTATTAAATGGTGCCACTAAAGCTGGTTTAACCATTGATCAATTTGCCAATGCCTTGGGTCAAGGGGCTTATGACGTTGACGATTTTATGGATACTTATTTGTGTGGTGCTAGCACAGGTAGCTGTCAAGTCGCTCCAGTTTGGGGTGCAGGTTCTGGTATCGTTAAATACACTTCTTATTGGCACTTCCAAAACCATACTCAAGGTGCAGATGCTCACGGTAATGACTTGGGTGGTTATAACTATGCCAAATTAACTGTTTGGGGTAGCATTGACAATATGGCCGCTAGCTGGTTGTATGGTGATTATTTAGATGATGGTAAAGGTGGATTAAGTGCTTGGTTTAGTGACAGCACCAAATATAACACCTATGGTATTACCGAAAAAAATTACCGTTTGGGCGGTTACTCGACAAATAGCATGTATGCTGACTTTGAGAAAATGCCATTCCAACCTATTGATAACTTAGGTCAATATTGGTTCCAACAATTCTTAATAACACCGACTGTGCAAACGTTAGGTTTTGTAATGCACACTA
>NZ_CALETI010000200.1 GCF_937920075.1 uncultured Agitococcus sp. | reverse complement strand
TAGAGGTTGGTTATTAGGGGGTTGCACCCCCTCCCCATTCCGCTATCGCTCCATTGCGTCGCCTATCGGCTCCTGCCCCGCTTATGTTCCTACTCTAAAGACCACATTTGAGTATCACAGTCTATCGATTGATTACTCCATTTAGCATAGGCTTGTTTAGTTTTACAGCTAGAATTGATATATTTCAAGTAACCTGTGGCTTTGTTTGCCTGATATTGCAGTTTGTAATTATCCGTTAATTGGGCAGGAATTTTAAAATACCAGTTTACGCCCCAGCCTGCCATAAATCCAAAAACCAAGGTTAACAGAACAACCCAGAATTTTAGTTGCCACCCTGTCCCATTTGAAAGTAAGCTATTGTTGCGTTCTATGGCTCTGGTTTGTGTTTTAACTTCATCGGTGAGGCTAGATAGGCTTACTGTGCTTATTGCGTTTGTTACCGCTTGTTTGATGGTTTGGTCTATCGTTGAGGTGTCTAGTTTGGGTTTTATGTTTGCTGCACCATAAACCGCAGTTTTATAGTCTTCAACAAGTTTTTTAAGTTCTGCGGTGTCAACTGGTGCTTTATACTGGTTTAACTTAGCTAAAAAATCGTCTTGGATTTCCTTTTGCTTTTTTAGAAAAGCTTTGATTAAGGTTTGATCATCCATTATTGCGCTCATCTAAAAATTTCTTACCTTGGTTTTTGTAAAACTCAAGCCAGTTTTGTTTATTGTCAGCGGTTAAACCAAAGCCATTGGTACTTAACTCTTGTTTAGCTTTTATTAGTAATCCAATAAGTGCATTTTTTAGGTTTACGTCATCGGATATTTTATCAAACTCTTCTGCGCCAAAAATTAAAGGGATTAAACCACCCCAATCATAAATTTTTTTATTGCGAAGTTTACGAGCTTGGTTTTTTTGCTCTTTTTCTTTCTCTCGTTCGATTTGTTTAGCTAATTTTTCTTTGGCTTTTAACTGTTGATGTTCTAATCGTTTTAGTTGCAATTCTAATTGTTTAACGGTTAGTTTTTTTGTTTCTATTTTCTGGTTTATATCTTGGGTATTATCGGTCATGGTGCTTGCTCCGTGAAATGTTATTGATTCAGATAGCAATTATACAATATTGCGCCGTATCTTCTGGTATAATTGTGTTTATATCTAGGACGGCGCTAGTAGTACTCTTAATCGAAGCATGAGATAAGAGCGCACTTTACGCCTTGCTACGCAAAGCAGTGCGTTACTTTTTACAAAAGTAACAAAATAGGAATACACAAAAATGGCAATTTATACAATGCAAATAAAAACAGTTAGCCGAAGTAGCGGACATAGCGCAACGGCTAAAATTGCATATAATTGCCGTGATAAAATTACCGACTTGCGCACTGGCGAAATTCACAAATATAATAGTAAAAAAATGTCAGAAGATTTAGTTCACTCAGAAATCACCTACAAAGATTTAACACTAGATAAAAAAGAACGTTCCGAGATTTGGAATAATGCCGAACTTGCTGAAAACCGCAAAGATAGCAGAACTGCTAGAGAGTATGTTGTAGCATTACCAAAAGAATTAAGCACTGAGCAAAATATAGAACTTGTTAGAGAATTTGCCAAAGAGTTAACCAGTAAATATAACAATCTAGCGGATTGGGCAATACACAATGAAAAAGACGGTAACGGCAATATTCACGCTCATATTTTAACCACTACCAGAGAATTTAACCCAGAGACTAAACAGCTAGGCGAACGCACTGCCATTGAGTGGAACAATATCAAATGCCAAAAAAATAATGTGCCAGTAACGCAAGAACAGATTAAGGAGATCCGCAAGGATTGGGAGACTATCCAAAATAAACATCTTGCAATGGCAGGGCTGGATTTAGCGGTTAGTTGTGAACGCAAGGAAGATAGAGAAACAGTAAAAAAACATCTAGGTAAAGAAGCTGTATCACTTGAACGGCAAGGAATAGAAACTGAGCTTGGTAATCATAATCGAACGATTGATAATGTCGTGCAGTTGGAAAGGCAGATTTATAGTGATGGCAATAACCTAGCCCGAGAACGTGCAGAGTTAGAACGGTTAGAGCTACAGAAACAAGCTATTGAACGGCAACAGCGGATTGATGAACAGCTTAAACAACAACTAGAATTGGCGAGACAACATGAATTAATGCGCCTAGAGTTGTTGCGACAAGAGCAGGCAAAGCAAGCCGAAGAGAAGAAACAAGCCGAACTAAAAGCTAAGGAACAAGAAAAAATTGCACGGTTAAAAGTACCTACCGACAATTTTATAACTGCGAACAGTCGTTATAAGCTTTTTGATATTGCCAGAGAACATAAGGAATTTTTTACTAAGCAGAATGTAGGCGATTATGAGTACTGGACTAGTCGCAATGGTGATATAGACGTACATAAAACACATATAAACATTAATAAACAAAGCGATGAGAGCATAAAATTAGCCTTAGATGTTGCAGTTAGCCAATTTGGTGACAAGCTCAACATTAACGGTAATGATGATTTTATTAAGGCTACTATTGAAATTATCGCCAGTGATGAACGTTATGCCAAGATTAGCCTAGACAAACCAGAGCATCAGGAGATGTTAGACAGTAAACGATTGGATATTGAAATTGAAAAAGCAGTAGATTTAGACCTAGACAATATCCCTGATTTAGATATTTCAAATGCGCCAGACATGAATTTAGATGAGCCGAAGCAGCAGAGAAAACATGAGCTTGAGCACAAAATGGATAGAGGCTGGGGGATGAGTAGATAAGACATGAGCAGAAAAAGTTAGGATTAAGTAATTAAAATGATAAAATTCAGAATACAGACATTTGAAAACAATTAAGAACAGGTAAATACATG
>NZ_CALETI010000199.1 GCF_937920075.1 uncultured Agitococcus sp. | reverse complement strand
CCTATTATTGCCTATGCGTGGCAAAAAACATGCGAAGAAGGTTTTAGCAAAGACAGAAGCCAAGCCGAGTTAAAAGCTATTTATCATCATGACCAAATTATTTATCAACCCAATAAATCATTAGCCGCACATACGCCTAGCCCTGTTAAACTCAAACCCTTGGAGTCCGTTGTTCATCTTGATTTTGTCAGTCCGCTACGCATACAACATAATAATTATATTGTTTTAAACCCAGAAGAACTGACTGCTCCTATTGTGTTAATTGCCTTAGCCAAACGCATACAGCGACTGGCAGAACTACACGCCACGCCTATTAATTTAGACATTGCACAACTATTGGCAGCTGCTCAACAAATTTCTATTAGCACACATCTTAAACGTTCAACGATGACTCGTTACTCTAATCGCCAACAGCGTTTAATGAACTTAGACGGCTTAATTGGTCGCATTAGCTTAACAGGTGATTTAAGTGCATTTAACGAGTTATTAACACTTGGTCAACAAGTGCATTTAGGCAAAAATGCCACAATGGGTTTGGGTCAGTATCATTTAAGTCTATAATTACACAAGCTTGCAATTTACTCCCTCGTCTATCCCCTAAACGTACAATCCACTTAATAAATCATTTGGATATTTAGGGGAAAACATTGTGCCACAATATCAATCTTCACAATTAATTGCAGGTCAAGACCCAAGACCTACCCCATCCCTTTTACAATCTCTTTTTTACGCACTAAGTTTGCGTGTTCATGGCAACAATTTATTAACCCGTGCAAATCGTGGTTATTTATTTATCATGTCGGTTTTAATGTTAGTCGTCGCTGTGGTTGAAGGTGTTTCTTGGGGATACTTTGGCACGCAAATGAGTGATTATCCTTTGATCAGCGGCACAGTTATGGGTGTTTTGGTATTTTTGTTTATTTGGTTGTTCGACCGCACTTTAATGACTGCCGATTATTTGCAAGAAGAACACGCGGCAACTTTACGAGGCAAAGCCTATTCGGTTAACAACGCTGATAGCAACACTAAACTAGGCATATTATTTAAATACTTTAATAAACATAAGGTTTTTTTGATTCGTATTATCATCGCCATCAGCTCTATTGTTATTGTTGCGCCTTATGTATCGG
>NZ_CALETI010000198.1 GCF_937920075.1 uncultured Agitococcus sp. | reverse complement strand
CACCCCTTTAGTTGTCATGTAGCTTTGAACTTTATCAGCAAGTTGCAAACCGCGTGTTTCGGAGTCGGCTAAGGACGTTACCTGAAAAGCTTCTGCCATTTGACTACCATTAACATCGTCATTACAGCCGTTAACTTCCAAAAATTGACAACCATCCAAGGCAAATACGCCTTTTTCATTACCAAAATAATCAAGACCCACTATTTCGTCCCAACCTGCCATACCATGAGCCAAAATAATCGGGTATTTTGTTTTTTGTGCTTCGGCATGTGCCTGTTGAGCTGGAAGTGACAAACCCAGTGATAAAAGCACTGAAGCAGCCAGTGTGGCCAGTTTTTTATAATTCATAGTGGCTTACCTTTGTTATTGTTTATTAGTTTTCATTGTTGATGAGGGCTTTACTATGTATTAGGTTGTTTTTTAGCCCCTTGTGTGGATAAAAGATAATCCTCAACTACAAATATTACTTGTAAGATTTTCTGCCTTTTGTCGGAAAAATAAAAATGTATTGATAAAAAGCGAAAAACTTACAAGAAAAATTGACGTGATTTACATAATATTTAGCTAAAGAACGTCAAAGATATACTTTTAATGACGTAAAAATAAAAATAACCGCTTTCAACAAAAACAATAAACTCGATTAACGAGGCATCAGATAGTGGGCAAAGTTACACATACCAATATGCTTTTAACGAAGTCAGACATTTTAGAAAAACAAATGATAAAGTCGCCTATGCAATTGCATTTATGGGAGCATCGTTCATTATTTTTGGGGCTTATTCCTGAAGTTGTTGAGTTTGTGCCAGCCTGTGCTTGGTTGTTAGTCGGCTTAAATACGCCATTTGAAATTTCCATGAATGATAGTCCGCGTATTAAAACCCATCTTGCCCTTGTGCCAGCAGGGGGGGAAGTGCGTTATGTGCCAGAGGATGGTATTTTGGCCTGTTGTTTTTTGGATGTATTGAGCCGTGATTATCAGCATTTGGCAAAACGAATGAAGCCTGTATTAGATGGTTTGTATGTTTTAGATAACGATTTATTTGCAGCACAAATCATTAATAATTTAAGAGATTTATATTTTAATCCTATAGAGCCTACATTGGTTTATGAACAGTTTGTCAAAGCCTTAGATTTACCTTCACCAGAGCCAGAAGGCCAAGTTCAAGAATCAATCGCAAAAGTTGTAAATTCAGTACGATTATCAGCAACAGAAAATTTAACTAATGGTCATTATGCTGCTGAAGCAGGTGTTTCTGAAGAGGTATTAGCTCGTTGGTTTAGACAGGTGACTGGTTTAACCTTGCGTAGATATAGAAATTGGCATCGTTTATTTTTAGCAGCATGGTTGATGCAGCAAGGTGTTTCGTTAACAGAAGCAGCTCATGAAGTTGGTTTTTCTGATGCAGCGCACTTTAATCATGTTTTTGGAGAAATGTTAGGTCTTAAACCTTCATTTATACAACGAGCAATGGCTGTAACCAGAATTTATTTAGGTGGTATGTTAGCAATAGATGGTATGGTAATGTATCAAGCAGAGGGTAATAATCCATGAAAAAACAACAAATAACCCCCAAAAAATCAGATAAAAATAGTCAAAGTTTTCGTAAAATTGCGATGTTTAGTAGCGTTGGTTTAATATTTGCTAGTCTAGGATTGTTAATTTGGGTTGATAGTAACAATAGTGAAAATTTTGCTAAATCTATGCAACAGTCAGATAAAAGCACTCAACAAACAAATAACTATGCTCCAGTCTCAGCACAAGTTACATTAGCCAATTTATCAATGGACAGCTTAAATGCAGAAGAAAAACAATTAGGGACAAATTTACAAAAACGTTATGGCAGCAAATTGAATCATCCTTATTGGCGATTACAAACGATTGAATCTTTAAAACGTTATTTAATGGAAAAATACCCTAATGATTGGATGGCTCGTTTAAAAGCGATGTTAAAAATATTTTTTCCTGCTGAGTACGATAAGTTATTGGCTTCTTTAGATGCAATGGAAATTTATAACGATTGGATGGCACAGCTAAAGTATTCAACAACGTTTAGTTCTAAAGAGGAAAAGCTGCGCGCGATTTGGGATAAGCGTATTCAGTTATTTGGCGAAGATGCCAAAATTATTTGGCAAGCACAATTAAAACAAGAAAAAGTAGATGCCACTTTACAACAACTAGATAAATCTAATTTGCCCCTTAACACCAAAGTTGATCGTTATGTGCAAACATTAGTTGATGTTTATGGTAAAGAGGCCGTTGATCCCGAAAAATCACATCCTGTTCAACAAATGGAAGGCTTATTAACATTAAGTTCAGTACAAGATGAACTACATAGCCTAGCGCCTGAGCAACGAAAACAAGAATTGCATCATTTGCGTAAAGCCATGGGTTTAGATGATGCCGCAATTAAACGTTGGGATGAATTGGACGCAGAACGTGCTCAACGTGCCGAAGCAGGTGCATCTTATATGCAAGAGCGTGCAGCATTAGTTAAACAATACGAAGGAGAGACCCTAAAAGTACATATTCAAGCCTTGCAATTACGTAAGTTTGGCGCAGAAGAAGCACAATATATTCGTAATGAGGAGGAGGGCGGATTTTATCGTTTTCAAGAACGTCAGCAAATTGGCATAAATTAAAACTACCCTTTGTCGAAACCCTACTAAAGAGGGGGGAAACTAAATAAAGCTTTAACTACTATCACGCCCATGAAATTGCCTTAGGCAGAAACTGTCTTTGGTCTATTAATCTAAAAAATCTCAGGGGCAAATAATAATGAAAAAAACATTAATGTCGATTTTATTGACGACTACAGCCATGCTTTCGCAAATGAATACTGCTTTAGCCGATAGCCAAGCGGTTGTTTTTGTTGGTAACAATTGGGATGGAACGGTCAATGTTTTTAATAATCAAAATTATTCTAAAGTAGGCGTAATTAATGTTGTGCCAGATAAACAAGCACGCATGAAAGAGATTTTGCTTAACCCAATTAAATTAGTAGCATTTCAAGCCGTACGTAATTTAATTGGCGAAGGACATGACCAACTTGTTGATGATATGTATAGCAGCAATGATGGTAAATTATTAATTGCTTCTCGTCCTAGTTTTGCAGATGTGGTGGCAATTGATATTGCCACAGGAAAAATCGTGTGGCGTTTTGTTGTTGATGGTTATCGTTCTGACCACATGGCATTATCTCCAGATGGAACAAAAGTTGCGGTTTCTGCTTCAACGGGTAATGTCGTGCATATTTTAGATGTTAACACAGGCAAACAAGTCGGCAAATTTGCCTCTGGCAATTCCCCGCATGAAAATGTCTATTCCAAAGATGGCTCAAAAATTTATCATGCCAGTATTGGCTATGTTTTTACCCCATTAGACCCATACTTTTTTGATTGGACTAAAGGCGAAAGAGTGTTTCAAGTCGTTGATGCCAATAATTATCAAATCATCAAAAAATTTAATATGGCGGATAAGTTAAAAGCTGCAGGTTTAGCGCATTTAAGCCCAGCAGTAAGACCAATGGCTCACACGCCAGATGAAAAGTTCTTTTATTTCCAATTATCATTTTTACATGGTTTTGTAGAATACGATATGGTCAATGACAAAGTAACTCGTTTGGCAAAACTACCTAACTTAGTTCCCAATATGCCATTAGAGCAATATGTTAATGATTCAGCACATCATGGTATTGCCATGAACAGTGCAGGAACAACATTATGTGTTGCTGGCACAATGGATGATTATGTTGCAATTGTTGATCGTGCCACATTTAACTATAAAATTTTAAAAGGTTTGGGCGAAAAACCTTATTGGGTCACATCTAATAAAACAGGTGATCGTTGTTATGTCTCATGGAGTGGCACCGATCAAATGTCGGTGATTTCATATAATACAGGCACAGAAGTAGCAAGAATTAATGTTGGTGACCATCCCCAGCGTATTCGTGAAGGTTATGCACCTGCGGGTTGGATGAATTAAAAAACGGTGAAAACCATGAAAAGACAAACTGTTTTTTCTAAGTGGCTGACACTGATGCTTTTAAGCGTCACTGATTGCTCAGTGACGTATGCACAAGCATTACCAACGGTCTCATACTCAGCTACTCAAATTATTGAAACTGTACCCGGCCCGTTTAGCAATAAAATTTATATGGCTGCAAACAAAGAGCGTCAAGACGCAAATTTAGGAGGAGCTATTGTTTCAACGATTATCCGTCATGACAAAGGTGTGGCTTGGTTACTTATTCCAAGTAGCAAGCATTATCAAGAAATTGATATAAAAACGGTAGGATTAGCGTCTGTCCATCGTTTATTGGAACAAGGCAATAAAATTGAATTAGGCTATCAGCAGCTTAATAATACCAAAACAAAAAAATTTGCTGTTTATACTGAACAGGAAACCGCACCAAGTTTTTTATGGTTGTCGGAACAGGGGATTTTATTAAAAGCAGAGATTTTAGAAATAAGGCTATGGTGTTACTCAACCATGTCAAATTAAATACATCTAATACTTCCATGAAATAATGCATAAGCAGAAAATATTACTATCAGTTCTGGCCCTGTACAAAATATAACTAAAAGGTGGTCATAACCTTCGCGAACCATACTTCAAACTTCGAGGAGTTGAACAAAACAACTATTACCTCAGTACAAAAGATGAGCATCTTGAAACCCTATAAATTGAGAA
>NZ_CALETI010000197.1 GCF_937920075.1 uncultured Agitococcus sp. | reverse complement strand
GCATTAGATTATCTATCATGCGAGGAGTATCACGACTGGATAAGGCAAGCCATGCGCCTAAAAACTTTAGGCGATGCAGGGTTAGACTTGTTTTTGTCATGGTCAAGCAAGAGCGCAAAGTTTGACAGAGTCGATGCCATACACAAATGGCGAGGATTACACGCTGATAGAACAGGCTATAAAGCGATATTTAGCGAGGCACAGCGCAACGGGTGGACAAATCCATTAAGCAACCACAAGCCACCTAAAACAGAAAAAACCGACCCAATAGACCCCGATTTAATCAATAAAACGATTGAAGCACTACCTACCCCCGAAGAGCGCAATACAGCAAGAGCCTTGCAAGATGCCCTTACTTATATTGAGCCACAAGATGCAATAGGCGAAAGTCTTAGCACAGGTGAAAAGGTTATTGGTTACGGTTTAAGCCATGAATATAAACAAGCACAGGGCAGCATAGGCGCATTGTTGGCGATTGATTGGGATAATAAAACAGGCGGAAACTCATTTTCTTTTTATAGAAGTGCAGACTTAAAACACTATGACCCCATTAAGGTGGCAAGTATTTATAAACTGGCACAGAGCAAAGGATGGGTGATGCCGCCCGAAGAGTGGCAAGACCCCGAAAGTATTAACGCGCATTATGACACATTAGATTATCCACTAGACCAACTACCCGAACCCCTACGCTTGCTTATTGTTGAAGTAGTTGATTACTTACAATGCCCTATTGCTATGGCCGTTAATTCACTTTTAGGCGCGTTATCGTTATGCACGCAAGGCTTAGTTAATGTGGCGCGTGATAGTCAACTTACAAGCGTAAGCTCCCTATTTTTGTTATTGATTGCCGAATCAGGCGAGCGTAAAAGCGCGTGTGATAATTTATTGACTAAACACCTAAAAGACCTAGATTTAGAGCGATGTAAGGCCGACCATGAAGCAAAGAAGCTATATCTTAGAGAATATAATAAATGGAAAGCCGAGCATGATGGGGCAATGACAGCCATAAAACGTGCGAGTGAAAAAGGTATCGTTGAAGAAAGTTTAAGAGACCATGTCAATACTTTAGATATGTGCGAGCCTATGCCACCTAGAGGCACAACTTTTCTTTTAGAAGACACCACACCCGAAGGCTTGATAAAAGCATTGAACAGAGGCCACCCATCACAAGGTATCTTTTCAAGTGAAGCAGGTATCGTGTTTGGTAGTCATGGCATGAGTAGCGACTCAGCTATGCGAAACATGGCCACCCTTAACAAGTTTTGGGATGGTGAATCTATCCGAGTAACGCGCCAAGATAGCGACAAAGATATATTGTTATCAGATAGACGATTAACCCTAAGCCTAGCAATACAAGCAAGCACAGTACGCGCCTTTTTTGATGGTAGCAAAGGCTTGGCAAGAGGTACTGGTTTTGGTGCAAGATTCCTGATTGCTTGGCCAAAATCAACACAAGGTTTTAGACTTTATAAAGAGCCTACACACAATACACCGCACCTTGCCGCCTTTAAGCGTAGAACCCTAGAGCTAATTAACACGCCCTTAACGATTGATGATGAAACAGGCGCAATACAAACACACAACTTAATCTTATCGACTAAAGCCAAAGCCGAATGGATTAAGTTTTTTAACGACACCGAGCAAGAACTACGCACTGGAGGCGAATTAACAAACATTAAAGACGTAACCAGTAAAGCAGCAGATAACGCCACAAGGATAGCCGCCTTGTTTCATGTGTACGAACACGGCATAACTGGCGCAATTACCGAAGACCACATGACAAGGGCTTGTCGTTTAATGTCTTGGTACTTGCTAGAATCAAGACGCTTTTTTGGTGAGATTGCATTACCCAAAGAAATAAGCAACGCCACCCTTTTAGATGCTTGGCTAATTGATTACTGCAAGGATAACAACGTAACAAGACTTAGCACCATGTTAGCCCGTCAATTATGCCCTAATGCTATACGCCCAAAGGCCACGCATGAAGAGACAATCAAAAACTTGATAGAGCTAGGCCGATTGAGAATAGTTAAAGACGGTAAAAAGAAATGGCTAGAAGTTAATCCTAAGTTATTGGAGGTTTAATCATGGCTTTTAGAGATTGGTTGAACCCACAGGCCGCTATAGTTGCTATTTCTGCTATAGATGATAAAGAAACACCCCATAAAATCCCAACTATAGCAACTATAGCAACTATAGCGGAGGTAGAAAGCACAAAACAACTTGCCGCCAACGACCAAGAGACGCTAAAAGGAACCGACCCCGACCTTTACGACCTGATATACGGCAAATCTACCGAAGAGCTTTTATATAACCACTTATTAACTTGCCCCTTATGCCATGTAAAAGTAAAACAGTATTGTTTATACGGTGACGAACTAGGCAAGCAATACGATGCTTTGTTGCTCAATAGCGAACACGCACAAGAAAGACGTACAGCCCTAGTTATGCAGGTAGATAGAGCCAATATAACAGGCAACAAGCGTTATATACCTTTTCAACCTGCACCTTTTTAACTAGCGTACTGATGCGAAAAAAATCGAGAGATACGCGCCCCATTTACG
>NZ_CALETI010000196.1 GCF_937920075.1 uncultured Agitococcus sp. | reverse complement strand
GGTGTGCGGCAGGATATTGCCGTCCTGTAGAGGGAATCCTCGCCGTTCAAGGGCGGGGAGGATGTCAAATGTTGTACAGCAATGACGATGTAAACTCCAAACATAGCTTTAGTTCTATTTGATGCAGTATTAAAAACACATTAATACTGAGTTTAAACCACCACGATGGAGATTTAGGCATGATTTATTCAGGAACTGCCATCAGTGTACAAGCCTTAGAAGGCGGTATTGCTGAGTTTAAGTTCGATCTCGCCAATGAATCGGTTAACAAATTTAACCGTGCAACGCTCGAAGACTTGAAAAGTGCGATTGAAGCCGTTAAAGCGGACAGCAACATTAAAGGTTTAGTTGTGACTAGCGGTAAGCCTGTCTTTATCGTTGGCGCAGACATTACTGAGTTTGTTGGTAGTTTTGCTCAAGGCGAAGCGGCGATTATTGAATGGGTTGCTTCTGCAAACCAAATTTTCAACGCTTTTGAAGATTTACCATTCCCAACTGTTGCCGCGATTAATGGTATCGCTTTAGGTGGCGGTTTTGAAATGTGCTTAGTGTGTGACTATCGTGTGATGTCCACCGCTGCAAAAGTGGGTTTACCCGAAGTTAAATTAGGTATTTTCCCCGGTTTTGGTGGCACAGTACGTTTACCTCGCGTGATTGGTATCGACAATGCCGTTGAGTGGATTGCTGCTGGTGCAGAAAAGCGTCCAGATGCTGCTTTAAAAGATGGTGCTGTTGATGCTGTTGTTGCACCAGACCAATTACAAGCTGCTGCATTATCTTTGCTACAACAATGTATCGACGGTAAAATTGACTGGAAAGCAAAACGCGCTGAAAAATTAAACCCAGTTAAACTCAATATGTTAGAACAAATGATGGCTTTCCAAACTGCAACGGCTGTTGTTGTTGGTAAAGCTGGTCCTAACTACCCAGCTCCAAAATTAGCTTTACAAGGTATGCAACAACACGCCAGCTTAGGCCGTGAAGATGCCTTAAAAGTAGAAGCTAAAAACTTTGCTAAAGCAGCAGTTACTCCACAAGCTAATGCCTTAATTGGTTTGTTTATGGCTGACCAAGCGGTTAAGAAAGCGTCTAAAAAGCATGAAGGCAAAGGCAGCAAAGAGATTAATCAAGCTGCGGTATTGGGTGCAGGCATCATGGGTGGCGGTATTGCCTACCAAGCAGCCAGCAAAGGCACACCAATCATTATGAAGGACATTCGCACCGAAGCCCTTGATTTGGGTATGGGCGAAGCCTCTAAATTATTAGGTAAGCAAGTTGAGAAAGGTCGTTTAAGCCCAGCCGATATGGGTAAAACCTTATCTCGTATTCGCCCAACCTTAAACTACGGTGATTTTAATAGCGTTGATATCATTATCGAAGCTGTTGTTGAAAATCCAAAAGTTAAAACAGCGGTATTAAGCGAAGTTGAAGGTTTAGTAAAAGAAGACACTATTTTAGCGTCTAATACTTCTACTATTTCTATTACTTACTTAGCGAAGTCTTTAAAGCGTCCAGAAAACTTTGTCGGTATGCATTTCTTCAACCCAGTGCACATGATGCCATTGGTTGAAGTTATTCGTGGTGAAAAGTCTTCTGATGAAGCGGTTGCTGCAACTGTTAAGTTAGCACAAAAAATGGGTAAAACACCTATCGTTGTTAACGATTGCCCAGGCTTCTTGGTAAACCGCGTATTATTCCCATACTTCGGTGGCTTTGATATGTTAGTCCGTGATGGTGCTGACTTCCAAGCTGTTGATAAAGTGATGGAAAAATTTGGTTGGCCAATGGGTCCAGCATACTTGTTAGACGTTGTTGGTATTGATACGGGCGTTCATGCTGCCAAAATTATGGCTGAAGGTTTCCCAGATCGTATGCAACCTAACTACAAGTCTGGCACAGAAATCATGTTCGAAAATAACCGTTATGGCCAAAAGAATGGCAAAGGTTATTATGTTTACGAACAAGACAAAAAAGGCAAGCCAAAGAAAGTGGTTGACCAAACAACTTATGAGTTGTTAGCACCAATCGCTGCAGCACGTAAAGAGTTTGACGCTCAAGAAATCATTGATCGCTGTATGATCCCAATGGTTAACGAAGTGGCTCGTTGTTTGGAAGAAGGTATTGTTGCTAGCGCAGCAGAAGCTGATATGGCCTTGATTATGGGTATCGGTTTCCCACCATTCCGTGGCGGTGCATGTCGCTATGTTGACCAAATCGGTGTCGCTAACTACGTTGCATTGTGTGAAAAATATGCTCACTTAGGCAAAGCCTATGAAGCACCACAATTGTTACGTGACATGGCAGCCGCTAACAAGAAATTCTTTGGTTAATTAGGAGCGAAAAATGAGTCTTAATCCTCGTGATGTAGTCATCGTTGATGGTGTACGTAGTGCAATGGGTCGCTCCAGAAACGGTATGTTCCGTAATGTGCGTGCCGACTCTTTATCTGCTGAGTTAGTAAAAGCTTTATTAGTGCGTAACCCAGCCGTTAATCCAGCCGAAATCGAAGATGTGATTTGGGGTTGTGTTAACCAAACTTTAGAACAAGGTATGAACGTTGCTCGTAACATTGCAATGTTAGCTGAATTACCACGTACTGTTGCAGGTCAAACGGTTAACCGTTTGTGTGGTTCTTCGATGCAAGCTTTACACACAGCCGCTGCACAAATTGCAACTGGCCAAGGTGAAGTTTTCATTATTGGTGGTGTTGAGCACATGGGTCACGTTCAGATGACTCACGGTGTTGACATTAACCCAGCCGCTTCTAAGTACTACGCAAAAGCCTCTAACATGATGGGTTTAACCGCCGAAATGTTAGGCACCATGAATGGCATTAGCCGTGAAATGCAAGACCAATTCGCTTTGCGTTCTCACAAAAAAGCATGGGAAGCTACTCTTGAAGGTCGTTTCAAAAACGAAATCATTGGTGTAGAAGGCCATGATGCTAACGGTTTTAAAGTCATGTGTGACATTGACGAAGTTATTCGTCAAGACGCTTCTTTAGAACAATTAGCTTCTTTAAAGCCAGTCTTTAATCCAAAAGGCGGTACAGTGACAGCAGGTTCTTCTTCAGCATTGTCTGATGGTGCATCTGCGATGTTGATTATGAGTGCTGCTAAAGCTAAAGAATTGGGCTTAAAGCCACGTGCTAAAATTGTCTCTATGGCAGTTGCTGGCTATGAGGCAGCAATTATGGGTTATGGTCCAGTACCAGCAACCGAAAAAGCCTTAAAGCGTGCTGGTTTAAGCATCAAAGACATTCAAACTGTTGAGTTAAACGAAGCGTTTGCTGCTCAAGGTTTATCAGTCATGAAGGGTTTAAACATCCTCGAAAACTCTGATAGCTTTGTTAACTTAAATGGTGGTGCGATTGCTTTAGGTCACCCATTGGGTTGTTCTGGTTCTCGTATTACTACAACATTGTTAAACGTCATGGAATGGAAAGATACTGAGTTTGGCTTAGCGACCATGTGTATTGGTTTAGGTCAAGGTATCGCAACCATTATCCAACGCGTGTAATGTTGTGTAGGGGTGGCTTTAGTGGTTGCCCTAAAAAATTAGTCTTTATCCAAGACAATACTAACCCTCAGACTCACAAGGTTTGGGGGTTTTTAATTTTTGGTGAAATTTGCTAAGTTGCTGAGCAATGTCAGCACTAAAAGGATAATATTGCTAATGATGACACAAGAAAGATTTGAAAAAATTCAACAAGTTGTACAACCAATTTGTGCAGTAAGCGATTGGTTATTACCAAAAATTCTTAAGTTATTAGTCTTAGGTTTGTTATCCATAACATGGTTAATATTTTACGCCTTGCAATTTATGCAATGGCATTACGCATGGTTAATTCCGATTATT
>NZ_CALETI010000195.1 GCF_937920075.1 uncultured Agitococcus sp. | reverse complement strand
AGCCGCTTTTTTATGATCTGTTGATTATTGGCTTATCTAAATGTAGATAAGTTAATATTTTAGCAGTCTTAAAAGATTATTCTAAAATAAATACGATAAATCTAAAAAAAACTATATTCACTCTTTTCTAAAATCAAAAGTTCCGTATAATCTTCGCCTTTGTTTATTTTATTATTGGCTTGTTTTTGACAAGCTAACTTTAAGTTGCTTTATCTTTAGAGGATGTCATGCAAGTTTCTGTTGAAAATGTTTCTGGCTTAGAGCGTCGCGTTAAAATTGCAGTGCCAGCCGACCAAGTTGAACAAGCGGTTAATAAAAAAATTAATCAAGCTGCGCGTACCATTAAAATGGATGGTTTCCGTGTTGGCAAAGTGCCATTAAATGTCATTAAAAAGCGTTACGGTGCAAGCATTCGTGCTGAAGCTTTAGATGACATTATTCGTGATGCTTATGTAAGTGCCATTCAACAAACTGAATTAAAAGTTGCAGGCTTCCCTAATATTGAACCAATCAGCTTTGCTGAAGGCAAAGATGTTGAGTTTGCTGCTGTTGTTGAAGTCTATCCCGAAGTAACATTGGCTGACTTTGCTGCATTAGCAGTTGAGCGTCCTACCTCTGAAGTAACAGATGCTGACGTAGATACGATGATTGCTAACTTGCGTCGTCAACGTGCTAAGTGGGAAGAAAGTGCCGAAGCAGCCGCTGATCAAGATCGTTTGACTATCGATTTTGAAGGTTCTGTTAATGGTGAAAAATTTGAAGGCGGTACAGCACAAGACTTCGCTATTGTTATTGGCTCTAAGCGTATGATTCCTGGCTTTGAAGAGCAATTAGTCGGTAGCAAAGCAGGCGAAGAAACAGTCATTACTGTGACTTTCCCAGCTGACTATCAAGCAGAAAACTTAGCGGGCAAAGAAGCACAATTCAAAATCACTGTTAAAAAAGTCGTTAAACCCACTTTACCTGAATTAGATGCAACTTTCCTAGAAGCATTTGGTGTTAAGGATGGTAACGTTGATCAATTCCGTGCTGATGTTCGTAAAAACATGGAGCGTGAGTTACGCAATGGCATTCGTGCTAAAGTGAAATCCGCTGTATTTGATGCTTTAGTCAAAGCTAATAGCATTGAGTTGCCAAAAGCTTTAGTTGCCGAAGAAATTAATCGTCAACGTCAACAAGCTATTCAACAGTTTGGTGGCAAAAATGCCCAAATTAAACCAGAAATGTTGCCAGATGAATTGTTTAAAGAACAATCTGAGCGTTCTGTTGCCTTAGGCTTGTTGGTTTCTGAAATTATTCGTGCTAACGAAATCACCGTTGATGCTGAGCGTGTACGTGCTTTAGTGGACGAAGTTGCACAATCTTATGAGCAACCAGAAGAAGTAGTTAAGTGGTACTACAGCTCTAAAGAGCAAATGGCTCAAGTACAATCGGCTGTTTTAGAAGATCAAGTTGTGGATTTAGTATTAGCTAAAGCACAAATTACTGATAAAGCAGTTGGTTACGAAGAGTTATTACGCCCACAAGCTTAATTATTAGATATTCAAAAAACCCCAGAAATGGGGTTTTTTTGTTTGTGTTATGGTAAGTGTGAGTGTAATTTGCTAGCTTAATTATATATTTTCTGTTAAAAAATATTTTTACAAATTTAGAGAGTATAAAGCTTGGGTTTTTACAGAAATTAGCGTTTTGTGTGAGCTAATGTTAGTGAAATTGCCAAAAGATGCCCAACATGAATATATCCAATAAAAAGTTATTATTAAAGATTAGCCTTTAAATTTGGAACAATCGTCCTTATGTTCTTAGGGCGAGTGATAATGGGTTCTAACTAAACAATTTACAAGAGATATATAATGATTCAGACAATTAATAGTGGCCTTGTGCCAATGGTGGTTGAGCAGTCTTCCCGTGGTGAGCGTGCTTTTGATATTTATTCCCGTTTATTAAAAGAGCGCGTCATTTTTATGGTTGGTGAAGTGGAAGACCACATGGCCAATTTAATTGTGGCTCAGATGTTGTTTTTGGAATCTGAAAATCCTGATAAAGATATTCATTTATATATCAATTCTCCAGGTGGTTCAGTCACTGCGGGTATGGCTATTTATGACACAATGCAGTTTATTAAGCCTAATGTCAGCACTATTTGTGTTGGACAAGCATGCTCAATGGGTGCATTCTTATTAGCAGCAGGTGCTCAAGGAAAACGTTATTGTTTGCCTAATTCTCGTGTGATGATTCACCAACCTTTAGGTGGCTTCAGAGGTCAGGCATCTGATATTGCAATTCATGCCCAAGAAATTTTAAAAATTCGCTCTCGTTTAAATGAATGTTTAGCATTACATACAGGTCAGCCTTTAGAACGTATTGAAAAAGATACTGACCGTGATAACTTTATGGGTGCTGAAGAAGCACGCCAATATGGACTGATTGATGCGGTTTTAGAAAAACGTATTTAATTGGCTCAGGACGAGTTAAAGTGGGGCTTGGCTTAAGCCCCTAATAGTAATTGAGGAATTGTGATGACTGATGATCGTAAAAGCCGCAACGAAAAATTATTGTTTTGTTCATTTTGTGGCAAAAGCCAGCATGAAGTAACTAAGCTGATTGCAGGTCCTTCGGTGTATATCTGTAATGAATGCGTCGATTTGTGCAATGATATTATGGCGCAAGAGCCAGAAGAGCAAAGCGAAGCAGGCAAACAAAAAAAAGAAGCCTTACCAGTCCCACATGAAATTAAACATACTTTAGATGATTATGTGATTGGCCAAGAAAAAGCCAAAAAAGTCTTAGCTGTTGCTGTTTATAACCATTATAAACGTTTGCGCGCAGGGGCTAAAAAAGCGGTTAACAATAAAAAATCCACCGAAGTTGAATTGGCAAAAAGTAATATCTTATTAATTGGGCCAACCGGTTCTGGAAAAACATTATTAGCAGAAACCTTAGCGCGTTTGTTAGATGTACCGTTTACCATGGCTGATGCGACCACTTTAACCGAAGCAGGTTATGTGGGTGAAGATGTTGAAAACATCATCCAAAAATTATTGCAAAAATGCGATTATGATGTAGAGAAAGCCGAGCGTGGCATTGTTTATATTGATGAAATTGACAAAATCACACGTAAATCAGAAAACCCTTCTATTACCCGAGATGTGTCAGGTGAGGGCGTACAACAAGCCTTGTTAAAACTCATTGAAGGGACAGTGGCTTCTGTACCACCTCAAGGTGGTCGTAAACATCCACAACAAGAGTTTTTGCAAGTAGATACGTCAAATATTTTATTTATTTGTGGTGGCGCATTTGCAGGGCTTGAAAAAGTTATTTTAAATCGCTCAGAAAAGAGTGGTATTGGCTTTAATGCAACGGTACGCAGCAAAGAGGAAGAGAAAAATACGGGTGAAATTTTTAAAGAAGTTGAGCCTGAAGATTTAATTAAATTTGGTTTAATTCCAGAATTAATTGGTCGTTTGCCTGTCATTGCTTCTTTAGAAGAATTAAGCGAAGATGCTTTAATTCAAATCTTAACCGAGCCTAAAAACGCGCTTACCAAACAATATCAAAAATTATTTGATATGGAGGGAGTAGGTTTAGAGTTTAGTCAAGACGCTTTAGTAGCAACCGCTAAAAAAGCGATGGAACGTAAAACGGGTGCTCGTGGTTTGCGCTCTATTATGGAAAACGCTTTGCTAGAAACTATGTATGACTTGCCTTCTATCGAAGGTATCAGTAAGGTGGTTGTTGAAGAACGTACTATTACCGATGATGCTAAGCCGTTATTAGTTTATAACAATGATCAAGCTACTGATGCAGAGTTAAAAGCATCTTAATGATGACTTTGGGTCTTTATTGTGTGGGCAGACTTTGAGTCTGCCTTTATTTTTTACGCTATTTTTTTTTACCTCCCTTGTAATTTGCCAAAAACTCCCTAAAACAATACAAATAGAATAAGACTTACGCGTTGCGCCGCAATTAGCTTGTTCTGTGAAGATAAAATCGTTACAAGCGATTGTAAGCACAAATAAGTAATACCGCGTAAGTCCTATAGAAGATAAATAGAGACAGCCATGTTTAAGTGGTTGTGGGAGTTAAGATATGTACGAGTCAGAATTGCTTGATTTACCTTTATTGCCATTACGTGATGTGGTTGTATATCCACACATGGTTATTCCTTTATTTGTTGGCAGAGAGAAGTCAATTCAGGCTCTAGAAGCAGCAATGGCTGGCCATAAAAAGATTTTTGTGGTTGCGCAACGAGATGCGGCTGATGATGATCCTCAACAAAAAGATTTATATGATATTGGTACTGTTGCCACTATTTTACAATTACTCAAATTACCTGATGGCACAGTGAAAGTGTTGGTTGAAGGTCAACGTCGTGCGCAGGTTGATGAAATTAATGATACAGGTCGCTATTTATTGGCGACTGTTCGTGAGTTGAACCCAGAACCTATTTCTGCGACACAACATGAAGCTTTAGTACGCTCAATCATGGCTGAGTTTGAACAATATGTTAAACAAGCGAAAAAGGTTGCGGCTGAGGTCTTAACCTCAGTGCAGTCTATTAAAGAGTTAACACGTTTAACAGATACGATTGCTGCTCATTTGGCGTTAAAGCTAGAAGAAAAACAACAGATTTTAGAACTCGTTGAACTAGAAGAACGTGTTGAACATTTGTTGGGAGTGATGGAATCCGAAGTCGATTTATTAAAAGTCGAAAAGCGGATTCGTAGTCGCGTTAAAAAACAAATGGAAAAAACCCAACGTGAATATTATTTAAATGAGCAAATTAAGGCGATTCATAAAGAGTTGGGTGAGCTTAATGACGGTGGGACAGGCGCAGATAACGAGTTTGCTGAGTTAGAGCAACGTGTTGAAAAAGCGGGCTTACCTGCTGAAGCGCGCAAAAAAGTTGATAGCGAATTAAAGAAATTACGCATGATGCCACCCATGTCTGCTGAAGCAACAGTTGTTCGTGGTTACATTGACTGGATGTTAAGTGTTCCTTGGAAAAAGCGTAGTCGTATTGGTATTGATTTAAAAATGGCACGTCAAATTTTGGATGCCGATCATTATGGCTTAGAAGAAGTGAAAGAGCGGATTTTAGAGTTCTTAGCTGTTCAATCACGGGTGAAAAAATTACAAGGGCCTGTGCTTTGTTTGGTTGGCCCACCGGGTGTGGGTAAAACTTCTTTAGGGCAATCTATTGCTAAAGCAACTAAGCGTGAGTTTGTGCGTATGGCCTTAGGTGGTGTGCGTGATGAGTCAGAAATTCGTGGCCATCGTCGTACCTACATTGGTTCTATGCCTGGTAAATTGATTCAACGTTTAGCCAAAGTGGGTGTTAAAAACCCATTATTCTTGCTCGACGAAATTGACAAAATGGGCGTGGATAGCCGTGGTGACCCTGCATCAGCTTTGTTAGAGGTATTAGACCCCGAACAAAATCAACACTTTAACGATCATTATTTAGATGTGGATTATGATTTATCTGAAGTGATGTTTTTGTGTACCGCGAACTCAATGGATATTCCTGCACCTTTATTAGATCGTATGGAAGTAATTCGTTTACCTGGTTATACCGAAGACGAAAAAGTAAACATCGCCAAAACCTATTTAATTCCTAAACAAATTGGTTTGGCAGGTTTATCGGTTAAAGAGTTAAAAATTGAGGAAAGCGCCGTCCGTGAATTAGTACGCCGCTATACCCGTGAAGCGGGTGTACGTAACTTAGAGCGTGAAATTTCTAAGGTATGTCGTAAAGTAGTAAAAGAAGCGGTATTAGGTCAATCAAGCACAGAACAAGTCATTGTGACGGCTGATAACCTAGAGCAATACTGTGGTGTCTATAAATATAGCTTTGGTAAGGCCGAAGAGAAAGATCAAATTGGTCAAGTGACTGGTTTGGCATGGACATCCGTGGGTGGTGAATTATTAACCATTGAGGCCGTTTCGACGATTGGTAAAGGCCGTTTTACCATGACTGGTAAATTGGGCGATGTGATGCAGGAGTCAATTAAAGCCGCAATCACTGTTGTTCGTTCACGCTCAAAAATGTTGGGGATTTCACCAGAGTTTCATGAGCAACAAGACTTGCATGTGCATATTCCTGAAGGTGCAACACCCAAAGATGGCCCAAGCGCAGGTATTGGTATGTGTACTGCCTTAGTATCAGTATTAACGGGCATTCCCGTTCGTGCTGATGTGGCAATGACAGGTGAAATTACTTTACGCGGTCAAGTATTACCGATTGGTGGTTTAAAAGAGAAGTTGTTGGCAGCACATCGTGGTGGCATTAAAACAGTATTAATCCCTGAAGAAAATGCCCGTGATTTAAAAGATATTCCTGACAATATCAAAGCTGATTTAACCATCAAAACCGTAAAATGGATTGATGAAGTATTAGCGATTGCACTGACCAAACAACCCACACCTTTAGTGGATGAAGTTGTGCCTACAGCCAGTCCGTTAAGCAATGAAGAGGGGACAGAAGAGCGTGTTAATACACATTAACAAGCGATGAGATAAAAATCGATTAGATTTCAGTCTTCATCTACCGTTTTGTGTTTACAAAACATCAGTCCTGACTTTACCTTAAGCCAAAAAGTGCATACTCTTATCACAGAGATGCACTTTTTGTTTATTAGGATTTTGAATATGACCACCAACAAAATTGAGCAAGTGTCCCGTTTAGCAAAAACCAGTGCTGCATTTTTAAAAAATGCCGTACAACGTCGTGTTAATAAACAAGATTATATTTTGTCAGATAAAACCGAGAATGAAGTCATTTTTCAAGATGACATTATGTCGGTTAAATATTATAAGCCGTTGACGGCCGAAACCTTGGTATTAGAAAGTGGCCAGTCCCTTCATGTACGCCGTCGTCGTTTTGCTATTCCGATTGTCATGGTGCCGCCATTAGGTGTGTTTGCATGGATTTTTGATTTGTTGGTTGACCGAAGCTTGGTGCGCTATTTTCTAGCACATGGATTTGAGGTTTATTTAATTGATTGGGGCAAACCAACCACGGATCATGCCGATTTATCCTTAGAAAATTATGTTAATGATTGGTTTCCAAAAGCTTTAGCGGCTGTGCGCGAACATAGCGACAGTGATGAATTATCATTACTGGGTTACTGTATGGGGGGCTTGTTGGCGTTAATGTATTTAGCCTCTCATCCCGAAGATGACAAAGTGACCAATTTAATTACCATTGCTAGCCCGATTGATATGCATAAAGCCAATCCAATCACAGGCCCAATTAGTCAACTTTTATCAATGCCAGCAAGCCTTATTAAAAATAAAACGGGCTTTAAATTAGACAATATGTCTTCAGATAAATTTCATGTGGATGGCAAGACCCTGTCTTGGTTGTTTAAGATGACCAATCCATTAGGCGTTGTGTCGAGTTATATTGAGCTAATTCGTAATTTGGCTGATGATGATTATGTGGCTCGTTATATGACCATGAATGAATGGTTTACCAATATGCCTGATTATCCTGGTGCAACAGTGCAAGATATGATGCGTAAAATGGGTTTATATAATCGCATGGCTAAAGGTAAGTTAAAAATTGGTGATCGTTTGGCCGATTTTAGTCAAATTAAAACCAATTTATTAGCCTTTGCAGGCGACAACGACAAAATTGTCAGTATTGCAGGTGCGCGAGCAATTATGACCATTGTGTCATCTACCGATAAAACTTTTCACATTGTACCTGGTGGTCACGCAGGGGTGTTTACAGGTAGCAAAGCAGTACATACCACATGGTCGATTTCTAAAGACTGGTTGCAATTGCGTTCTAAAGCCTATCCACGTCCTGTGAAAAAGGCAGGTTAATCATGAGCAATATTCGACCTTTTGATGGTGTGCTGCCAACCGTGGCAGAAAGCTGTTTTGTGGATAGTACAGCGGTGGTAATTGGTGATGTGGAACTAGCCGAAAATAGCTCAGTATGGCCATGTGCGGTGATTCGTGGTGATGTAAATAGCATCAAAATTGGTGAAGGTTCAAATATTCAAGATTTTGCTATGTTGCATGTCACTCACAAACGTCCTGTTGATCCTTTGGGTGCACCATTAGTCATTGGTAAGCACGTCACCATTGGCCATCATGTCACTTTACATGGTTGCACCATTGGTGATGAAGTGTTGATTGGGATTGGCACCATTGTTTTAGATCGCGTTGTGATTGAATCTCAAGTATTGGTTGGCGCAGGTAGCTTAGTCCCACCCAATAAACGCTTAGAGTCTGGCTATTTGTATTTGGGGAATCCTGTTAAAAAGGTCAGAGCTTTAACCGATGAAGAAAAAGCCTATTTTAAATATTCGGCTGAACATTATATGCGATTGGCAAATAAACATAAGGCAGGGGTGTAAAGATTCTTGCATCAAAGTAATATTGCTTAGATTGTTTTTGGTTTTGCTTTAACTTCACGCTACATTTCGGCTGCGGCTAATTGCTTCCTCAGTTTGTGCATAAAGCAGATTTTGCCTTGCAGCAAATAGGGCGGTTTGTGAAAAGATGTGCATAAAAAAAGAGCCTAACGGCTCTTTTTTATAAGTGAAACACTTTATTAGGACTTACGCATTGCAGCACAATGCGTAAGTCCTGTTTATGTTTAGGCAGGTATGGGTTGTACCATTTGTTGCATCAATAACTGCATACGCTTGCTTTGCATTTTTAAGCGATATTCAATTTCATTGAAGCGGGTTTTAAAGGCTGCATCTTCCCATTTTTGCATAACGGCTTCTTTTTTCTCGTTATACCATTCTTCTTTGAGTTTACCCCATTCATTCATGGTCAGTACAAAAGCATCATATTCTTGGGCAATACGTTGTTTAAGAGCTTCAATATCAACATTAGGTAATAAACGTTGTTTTTGCTCTAATTGTTCTTGTGCGCGTTTGAATTGCATTAATAATTGTGCTTTACGAATGGTAAAGTTGGGAATGCGTTTTAAATTGCTGGTTAAACCGACACAAGATAAGGCAAAAATTAACCATTTTGTGGGGTCAAATTGCCACCATTTAACCCCATTACGATAGTCATATTGAAAAATATGGTGGAAGTTATGATAGCCCTCACCATAAGTTAACAAAGCTAACCAAAAGTTGTCACGCGCTGTATTTTCGTCGGTGTAAGGGCGAGTACCCCACATATGCGCCAAGGAGTTGATAAAGAAGGTGAAGTGATGGCTTAACACTAAACGTAATAAACCAACTAATAATACACCACCCCAAAAATCACCAATGGCATAACCCACTAACATAGGGACAGCAATATTCATTAACAATACTAAAGGTAAGTAGTATTTATGTTGGAACATGACGATCTTATTTTTTAATAAATCTGGACTGTTACTGTAATCAAGTTGACCCGAAGGATAGTCACGCAACATCCAACCAATATGAGAAAACCAAAAGCCACGTTTTGCGGAATAGGGATCTTTGTCAACATCATCAACAAAACGGTGATGAACACGATGACCCGAAGCCCAATTCAAAATACTATTTTGGATAGCTGCTGTTCCCCACAACATTAATACAATTTGCACTGACCAATGCGCATCATAGGCTTTGTGTGCCCATAAACGATGATAACCAGCAGTAATACCTAAACCATTCATATACAAATAAACAACCATCAGTACCCATGCACTGGTACTAAAATCATGGTTCATTGCATACCAAGGAATGGCAATCAGAGCAATAATTGGGGTGGACAATAAAACACTAGCAGCTAACCAGTTAACGGGCGGTTTTTGGTTTTGACTCATCGAGACACTCCAAGCGCATAAAGCGAGCAAGAGCCTAGCAGGGGACATGCTAAACCCTCAAATTTTTGATAGCTAAAACCAGAATAGTTTTAAAGCAGCTATCTTGTAAATTCAGCACATAGTTTTGGCAAGGGCGGTCACTATATGCCTAGTAGTTTGGTCTAATTGGCTGTGTTCTATTTAACAATAGGCGTATGACAATACGATTATTGCTTAAAAATACTAAAAGCTGATTAGGGGCAATAAATACCAAAAGTTTAATATCTATTAGCCAATCTTGCCACGAAAATAGTTAATATTTTTCTAGTGTTAGATACTTAAAGATCGGCACTAAAAACCTATTGATAGTTTTGCTTGCAATTTAATCAATTTCTAGCTGAGTGAATTTTAGCCAAATAAAATACACTTGTATTTTATTTGGCCATTGTAGCAGCTTTTTTAAGAAAAGCGACGTCTTTCTGAGGGAGGGAGAATCTTACATTGTAGACTAATGGTGGCGATTAAATGTAATAGTGCAGGGAGGCCTGTGCCTACCAAAAACTTACCTGTGGTTAACAAACTGGCAGAAATATCACGGTCTGGATCAGCCCAACAAAAAATGCTGGTGTAACCCAAATGACCAAAGGCATGATGGGTGTTAAGGCCATATAAGCCAACTGGTTTTGCACCTAACATTGGCCCCATGGCATAACGCATCGGTAATAACAATTTGGCATCAAATTCGGGACGGGCAACTTCGATGGTTGCACGACGAATTGTCATGGGGTTCATTAATTGTTTGTCTTGATAACGGCCACCATCTAGCAACATTTGAAAGAAGCGGCTGGCTTGTTCGGCTGTTGCAAAGATATTACCTGCTGGACAAATGGTGTCCATAAATTGAGGGTCATTGGTGTAGTACTCTGCATCTTCCATTGAACCACCCAAAATGTTACGCAAAAAGGTATCCATTAATAAAACAGGTTTGATGCCTGTACTGTAATTGAGCGCAACTTTATCACGGTATTCTGGTGCTAAACCAAAGTTAAAACTGGGCATATCCATTGGAATACTAATTTTTTCTGCCAAAAACTCACGGCTGTCTTTGCCTGTGACGCGGCGAATAATTTCACCCAAAATATAGCCAGCGGTTAAGGCATGATAGGCAGCACGATGGCCACTAGGGGCAATCGGTTTCGCTTTATAGAGTAAATCTAAGGCAGAGTCAGGACTAAATAATAATTTAGGATCGGTGTTTTTGGGTAGGCTCGGAATGCCACCACGATGAGCTAACAAGTGATAAATCGTGGCATTTTTTTTGCCATTAACACCATATTCAGGAATGTAATAACTAATGGGGTCTAATAAATCAATTTCGCCTAGCTCATCTAATAAATGAATGAGCATAGCCGTGACCACTTTTGAGGCTGAAAATAAACAAATACGAGTATCAGGTGTTGCTAAGATTTTTGGTGTATCAGGTGTATCTTCTGGGCCATTGCCACGAGCATGACCAATGGCACGATTTAGAATGATTTTGCCTTTATGACGAATACAGAGCGTAATAGCAGGCGATGCGCCAGTTTTATATAACCATTCAGTTGCCTGCCAAATTTTATTAATTTGTTTGTCACTCATGCCCACCGATTCAGGATTCACTTCACTTTGTGGGTCATATTGAGTCACAGTGCTTAGGTCATCAGGAACATGACAACTATTTAACGATAATAACTTCATAACTATTCTCAGGTCATTTTAAGAACAAAATAGAGTGGTGTCTCTATTGCGGTTATGGACAACCGCGTAAGTTCTACAGATATTGTGTAATTACTATATCAGCACCATCGTACTAAAAATAGAGAAAATTTTACCGATTACGCCAAAATGACATTACCCTAAACGTGGCTTTAGGGCGGTGTGTTTAACGGCGATGATTGGTGGGTGGTGGCGTGTGTTCGCGTGATGGACGTGATGGTGGTGGGTTATTAGGGCGATTAGGTTTAAATAGTCGAGATAGGGGACGAGTTAATGCAGTGACTTCACCTAAAGATTCATTCATGCTAGAAACATGATCGAGTTGGGCAGTAATTCTAAAAACCACAATTAATAATTCGAGTACGACTCGACAAATAGAAACCCAAATTAAAAAAATCATCGGTGATAAACACAAATAAAATAAGCCAAGCCAAACATTTTGCATAAATTTGGTGACTACTAAAAAGGTAAGGCCACCTGCGGTGCTGATTAATACCAATAGATAACAAAAAGGAATAATTTGCAGGCTAATGTAATGTTGAAAGTTTAGGTCAAACAATAAGGTGCGTAGGTGTAAGCCAATACGCTCAAAAAAAGTGATGAGTGATTGTTTGGCCATTGTAACAAGCTCCATGAAAAACTATGTGTATTTTCGCTAGAAAAGTGTGACAGATATCTCGTTAGTGACTATAAAATTCGATATAATAAAAATTCTTTAAATTTAAAAAATGGTAGGGCTAATAAACCCTATTAATCTTGAGGCAATCAATAGCCCGCACAACAAATCATAAATAGCTCTTTGGGAATAAGAGTAGATATGTTGTTTTATATCATGGCGAGTCTAAATAATGAAAAAAATTTCCACCTTTTTATTGATAAGTGCTTTATTAACCTCTCCTTTTGCATTAGCAGCCAATACTGATGATGATCTTGCTGAAAAGCAGGCTGAGTCTATTTCTATTGGCTCAGGATGGACGCTAATTCGTAACGATACTTTACGTAATATTAAAACCTATGCTAAACAAGAAGATAATAAAAAATTTCGCTCATTTAAAATTGATATGGTTGTTGATGCACCTTTAGAAACTGTGGCCAAAGTTCACTTTGATGTGGAAAATATTAAAAAATGGTATTGGTCAACCAGTGAATCAAAATTACTGAAAAAAGTCTCAGACACCGAATATTATTATTATCAAGTCTATCGTACACCGATTGTGCCTGATCGTGATGTGATTATTCACGCTAAAATTGAACCTTATACCGCTGAAAAAGGCTTTATGGTATTAAATCTTGAAGCCGTACCAGACTATATGCCGATTCAAGGCAGCTATGTGCGGATGAGTGCGCATAATATGGCAATCAAAATGACGCCTGTTGAGGGGGGCTCTAAGACGCATTTAGAAGTAGAAGGGTACATTGATCCAAGTGGTGTATCACCTGCATGGGCAATTAATTTTTATCAGCGTAAGTCACCATATATTACCATGGTAGGTTTATCTCGAATGGTTCAGCAACCACAATATAGTGCAGAAGCACCAAGCCCATTCCGTTATAAGCGTTAATCAAAAAATAGAGTGCTTCGGCACTCTATTTTTTTGCACTTAATTTAGCCACATCAGCCAATACTTGGCTGGCATGTGTGCTAGGGTTAACGTCATCATAGTGATAAACAATCGTCCCTTGTGGGTCGATTAAAAAAGTTTCACGGCTAGTAAAACTAAAAGCACCATAACCTTGTAATACGCCCATTTTTTTTGCTAGGTCTTTGTTGGTATCAGCTAGCAAGGTAAAAGGTAGGTTGTAGTCTTTGGCAAAACTTTTGTGGGAGTCAACACTGTCTAAACTGACACCCACAATATTAATGTTTTGCTTTTGAAATTGCGGATATTGATCGCGAAAACGTTTTGCTTCTTCGGTACAACCACTGGTATGATTTTTGGGGTAAAAATACATGACTAACCATTTACCCTTAAAATCTGCGAGTTGGCGTACTTTACCTGTTTGATCACTTAAGTTAAAAGCGGGTGCGGGTGTGCCTACCCAGTTACCAGCTATACTTAGTTGGCTGAGTGTGAGTCCCAACGTTAGAGCCGCATATTTGACAAAATTACCCATAACCGCCTCTTAGATAACTAAAAATGACTAATCCTTACCACGTAATATATTGGTCTTCAACAAAACCTTTTAAGCCATCTAAGCAGATTTCTTCACCATCAACAATAATACAGCCACTAAATTCACCAAACATTTGTCGAAAGTGGGTATTTAAATACACGGCACGGACTTTTTCGCGGTGCATACCCATTGGTTGAAAATTCAGTTGTACTTGACCATTATTGGCAGTGAGTTTCCACGGTTTTAGGGTGTCTTTGCGATCAAATTCAAATTGTGCATGATTTAAATTATAACGTTTGCCATTGAGCCAAAAACAATTTTCACTAAAGCTGGTTTCGTTGACACCTGTTGATAAATTTAGACCAACAGATTGACCTTTGCGTTGGCCGTGTTGAATTTCGCCTGCGGAACATGCCCAGTTCCACCATGTTTCACGGCGCATATAACCTGTAGAAAAATCTAAGCTGCCATAAGCTTTGATTTTTTCTAAATCAAAACGTTGTTTTTTCAGTTCAACAAATCCATATAAGGGTTGGCCTGCCGATTTGGCGGTATATGTCCAACCGTTGTAACCAGTTTGGGTGCAAATGGACATGGGTTGTAATTGACTTTCATCCATACGCGCTTCAATATGTAGCTCTTTACATTTGATAATTAAGGTTTTTTGTCGAGGATGATCTTGATAATTTAGTTTAATATCGACTAAGGCAGGAATTTTAAAATGGGTTTCACCATTGAGGGAGTTGCTAGCCAAGCTAAAGCCTAAACCTAATGGGCTACGCCACGATTTAGACCATAAGTCGCGTTTTTCAATGTCATATACATAAACAAAAGCAATGGCTACATAACGTAAATGGGCAATCGCACAGCCAAAAATTAATTGATTACTCATGCCACCAAAATATTGAAACTCTTTAAAGCCTAGCCATTTTTGCCAATCAGCACGTTGACTGCCAAAAGGGGTTTCGTAGACAAAATCTTGGCTATTAATGGTGCTTAAAGCATCATCAAAATAACCAAAGCGAGGTTGACCATTGATGATTAAGGCTTGTTTGGCATCGAGAATTTGTGACATGGTGTTGTTGACCTAAAATGGGTTTTTATGATTATAGATAAGGTTTTAAGTGCTGTTTTTACACTTGATGCCAATTTGTACGATGGTGCTAGATTATCTTTGTCTTTTTATTTGTTTTACCCAAAAACGTGCAGGATGCAACGCCTCTAAGACCCGTTTAGCAATGGGCATTGGCTCATTATTGAGTTGAGCAGCAATGACTTCAGCAGCCAACGGAGCATAACAAAATCCTTTAGAACCATGACCTAAAGACACATACAAACCTTGATGATAATTAGGCGATTCATTAACCGTTCTACCATGTTTAAACGCCGCATAACGCTCAATAAAATCCCCATAAACAGGTAACGCACCCACCATGGGTAAATAGTCGCTCGTTTGAGCGCGTAATGCGGCACGACCCTGCCATGTGTCTATGGAGGGTAATTGTTCGGCTAAATGGGGTAAAAACTGCTGTAAAAGCTGTTGGTTATGTTGATGATCTTCATCTGTGACTTGGCTATCTTTATTGCGTGGCCAAAAAGATGCCCCCAAACAATGGCGCTGTGGTGATTGGCCATAAGCAGGAGTCAAATAACCACCATAACACAACACGGTTTTTAGCTGTTGTAAGGGAGTCTCTGTGGTGAAATGGGCAATCTGACCACGAACTGGCGTTAAAGGTAAATGCGCAGTCGGGGTTAATTGTTGAGCCGCTAAAGCATTGCTTATAATAACCACAGGTGCTTGGCAAATGGTTTGCTGTTGTTGGTCGAGGATTAACCATTGATTATTTTGGTAGCAAATATCGGCGACATCATGTTGCCATAAACAGGTGATATTTGGATGATTCAGCCACGTTTGTGCTAAAGCTTGAGGCTGCAAAAAACCTGCTTGAGGAAAAAATAAACATTCGCAATCAATTGTAACGCCTGATAATTGACTGGCTTGTTGTGGCGAAACTTTTTGTACTAAATCAGTTGGCC
>NZ_CALETI010000194.1 GCF_937920075.1 uncultured Agitococcus sp. | reverse complement strand
GTTGACCATTTTGACCCGATGGATACAAATTAATATCTCTGATTCTAAAAACATTATTTTGACGCTGGGTCGGATTGCCAGGGTCAGGATTGAAGGTAAACGCATAGCTAAAGGCTATTGTTTCTTTGTTAATCTTGATTTGGTTATTAAACCCAATGTTTCCTGTAATATTATCTAAGCCCACAATAGAATCATCTATCGGATCAACAAACTGAATGGTGCTTGTTGTATATTGAATACCACTTTCGTTGACATTACCCTTTAAGTGATAATTTCCTACAAAGCTTAAGGCATTATCTTGCAAGGTATCCAAACCAGGTACAATATCTAGGTTCATGCTACCATCTAATTTTAACTTAACCCCTAAAAACACATCATCTTTTTTAGTAAAACTATCTGTAGAAACATAACAAGCAACTTCATTAGCAGCCGTACATTGCCCCGCACCACTACCAAAGTTAGAGCGGTAACGAGAGCCTGGTAAATAACCACCTGCTAACTCCATGGCACCTGCTATAGTAAGTTTAGGCATCGTTAAATTAATTTTATTATTTTCTAAACCCAACGTACCATAAGCCGTAATTAACATATCAATGTTGCGTAAACCAATATAATAATTTGTTGGATTATTACTATCTAACGGGTTCGTCGCTCCATCAATTAAAATAATAGATGTGGTTTTATCACCTGTGGTATTACGTCCTTCTGTACTCAAACCTAATGCAAAACCCAAACGTTCTGAACCTGATACTGTTGTACCATAGGTAATCATATTGGCATTTAAATTATAAAAGGGTAAGCCTAAACCCCAATTTTGAGCGGTATTACTTGGAATATCAGCTACATTAGTCACATCGTTGCTGACTGTAAAGCGGCTAGTTCTAGCAACAGCATTAAAATTAAAGCCTCTAACGGCAACGGCTAAAGCATTTGGATTAGAGGCTTGGCTATGTACAACATGAGAATAATCTGTGGTAGGCGTTATAACCCCTGTAGAACCATTAATTGTCAAACGAGATGTGTTTAAAGTTGTATTAACTGGCATTTGCACTTTTTTAGAGTTAATCAAGTTAATATAAACGTCACCTGTATCAAAATAAGCACGATCCGTATTTAATGGCGTTCCACCATTTGCGATCGTTTTTCTAATTAATAAGGGTGTTAAATTACTAAACTCAACACCATAAGCATTAGTACCACCATGACCAAGCTCCAATGTTGACTCATTTCCGCCTAATGTATCATTATGTTTAGTAAAATCCGCCTTGACACGCATATATAGCCCTTGACTTCCCGCCAAAGACCCACCTGTACCTGTGCCAGCAGTCACCCCATCCACATTATAGGCTGCTCCCAGAATGCTACTTGCATCTACACCTTTAACCACTAAACTTGCATTAGTCGCACGACCTGATGCACCTAAACGTAAAACCCCCTTAACTGGGTTTGCATTATCGTTTGTTGATAAGGTTGTACCTGTATTTCCTTTATAAACAATGTCTAAATTTAAGCCTGAATTATATTTTCCACTATAATTTACATCCTCAACTTTATTTAAATCAATATAGTTCGCTGCATCACGAGTTTCTAAAACTAAAGCATCTCGATAACTTGGATTAGTTTCTGTACTATCACCAATATAAATATAGCCAGATCGGAAGAGCGTCGTGTAGGGAAAGAGTG
>NZ_CALETI010000193.1 GCF_937920075.1 uncultured Agitococcus sp. | reverse complement strand
GGCTAATATCCTCAAGTTTAAAATAATTTACTAAACCTTCGGTAATCACCAAAATTGGTTTGTTGGTGTCAAACTCTCGCGTTAAAACCGCTTCAAGGCTTTGTATTTCGTCTTCAATTAATATATTGCAAACATGTACTTTATGGTTAGGATTTATGCCATCCAAACTATTTAGTAGTTGTTGTTTTTGACTCGCCATATCCACTAAGTCGGCTTCAACATAGGGAATATAGGGATATTTTTGGTTGATACGCCAGCCGCGTGGTGATAAACCACAAGCTAGTTCTAAAATTTGTAAATCTGGATGCAATAAAATTAATTGAGTTAATTCACGGTCAATTAATTGATGACGTTGTAAGAGGGTGGTTTTAATGTCTGAACCAATAAAAAATTTGGCAAGCACTTCGATTGGTTTTAGCAGTTGATATAAAACAAAGCCTTTTTGCGTAGCAAATGCACGATGTGACAGTTTATTTTTATACCAAATATAACCTGTATAATGGGCGGTGAATGAAATACTAGAGGTATCTTTATTATTATTCATGATATTCCTAGGGCTGTTGACGTTGTTGTCGGGCAACTTGCCATGCTTGTAAACGACGAAAACGAATAGCGATAAACCGCAAATTAATCAGTCCCGTTGCAATAAAAATCGCTTTAGCTTCGGGCGATAATAACCATGTTGGCCAATCTGCCACGTCTTTACTAAAAACCAAATATAAACCTAGGCCTAATGAGAGATTGCCTAAAGTGTCTAAAATTAAATCACGATAGACAAGGTGTGACAATGCCTTAAATTGTTCATCAGACAGCGGTTTCAAAGAGAGTCACTCCAGCAAGACCAAGACTTAAACACAATAGTATATCCCAAGCATTGTCATTGTTTTGACCTTTAATGGCTTTATCTGCGGCTAATAGCTCAGCATTTAGGCGGCTTAAACGTTTGTGATTCAATCGTCTAAGTGCAAGTTGATAACTATTTTGTTGTTTCGTCCAGATGCCTAATTGTTGACATAAATTTGAAAAGCTAACACCTTGCTGTGTGCCTTCAAATAAATTGGTGAGCATGCGTACTTCTTTGGCCAGTACCCATAAAATTAAGCTTTCTGCTTGGCCTTCGGCTTGTAAACTAAATAAAATCTTTGCAGTTTTTTGGGCGTCACCTGCTAAAGCACAGGCACTTAAATCAAATAAATCAAAACGACTACTATCACTAATACTTTGTTCGAGTTGTTCGAGGCTAATTTTTTCACTGCCAAATAATAAAGCCAGTTTGGTGACTTCTTGATGGGCTGCCAACAAATTACCTTCGGTTTGTTGGCATAACCATGTTAAGGCAGAATTATCAAGTTGTACTTTATGGCTTTGGCAGCGTTGTACAATCCAATCTTTAAATTGATAGTCGGTGAGTGGTGCGCAAGAAACGGTAATACCATTATCTTCGCAAGCGGTAAACCATTTGCTTTTTTGGGCAGCCGCATCAATTTTTGGTAAAACAAGAATGACCACATTATCTTCGGGCGGTGATTGAAGATAAGCTTCAATCACTTTTGCGCCTGCGGCATCGGGTTTGTTGCTATGAATTTCAATCAGTTTTTTATCTGAAAATAGCGACAGGGCATTACTATCTGCAAAGGCCATTGACCAATCATAATGCTTATCAACATCATGGCGTTCATGCTCTAAAAAACCTTGTTGTTTGGCAACTTGGCGAAGGGCAATCAGCGCTTCTTGTTGAATTAATGTTTCATCACCATGCAACACATAAATCGTCCGTAAGGGATTTTTTAGATGTTTTAATAAGCCCCAATAGTCGTATTTCATGGTGTGGTCTTGGTGGTGGAAAGATGACTAAAGCCACTGAGTTGACGGGTGATTTGGGTGGCTGCCTCTTCATATAATTCTTTAATTAAGGTTTCTTCTTCAGCGGTTTTACCAACAATAGCAGTGGTGTCATATTGATAACTACGACGTAATAGCAGCTTACGCTCTTCAGAAACGTTTTGCTTTTCGGTATTTTGTAGCACATAACGTACTTGATAATACAAGCTATATTCAGCCGCTTTGGCACGACTATCTGTGTTAGTGGTTTGTTTACTGAGTTTGTCTTCTAAGATCACTAAACGATATTCACCTTGATTAAGTTGAATACCTGATTGTTGTAAGCGTTGGTTAAGCGGGCTGTTTAATGGGCTGGCAGTGCTTAACTCGACGTTGAGTTGTTGTAGCTGTGGAGGAATATGATAACTGCCACGCAAGTGAAAACCACAGGCCGTTAGGCTGATGATCATCAAGGAACAAAGCACAGAATTACCAAATTTCATTCACAACATACTCTATGGCTGTAGGATGGGTCGAGGTACGAGACCCATCCATTTGTTGACGATGGTGTTAAGTTATATTTTACACCACAATATTGACTAACTTACCTTTCACCACAATCACTTTTTTCGGTGGAGTTTCTAAAAAGCGTTGGATTTCAGGTTTAGCCAAAGCCAGTTGCTCAACTGTGGCATTATCTGCATCAACAGCAACTTCGATTTTGCCGCGTAACTTGCCGTTGACTTGAATCATTAATTCAATGCTAGAACGTGTTAACGCATTTTGATCAACCGTTGGCCATGCGGCATTGACAATATCGCTATGGCCTAATGACTGCCATAATTTTTCGGCAATATGTGGCACAATCGGCGACAAAATCAAAATAGCGGCTTCTAAGGCTTCACGCTCAACAGCTAAGGCTTGACCTTCTTTGGCATCTAATTTTTGTACGCTATTTAACAACTCCATAATTGCAGCAATGGCGGTGTTAAAGGTAAAACGGCGTGCGATGTCATCAGTGGTTTTGCCAATAGTTTCGTGGGTTTTACGGCGTAAATCACGGCTATTATTGTCTAAGTTGGCAACATCTAAGGCAGGGATAAAGCCTTTTTGTTGATGTAAATAGACACTGCGCCACAAACGTTTTAAGAAACGGTGTGCGCCTTCAACGCCAGCATCTGACCACTCTAAGGATTGATCGGGTGGTGAAGCAAACATCATAAACAAACGGGCAGTATCTGCACCGTATTGGTCAATCAATGCTTGTGGATCAACACCATTGTTTTTAGATTTTGACATTTTTTCCATGCCGCCAATCAACACAGGCTGATTGTCAGTGGTCAAAATAGCGTTAATTGCACGACCTTTGTCATCTTTTTCTAAAGCAACATCAGCAGGGTTAAACCAATCTTTTTTACCATCAGGCATTTCGCGATAATAGGTATCTGCTAACACCATGCCTTGGGTTAATAAACGTTTAAACGGCTCATCACCTTGTACCAAACCTTCATCACGCATTAACTTGTGAAAGAAGCGGGCATATAACAAGTGCAAAATCGCGTGTTCAATGCCACCAATATATTGGTCAACAGGCAACCATGTGTTTGCTGCTTGTGGGTCTACCATGCCTGTTTCGCATTGTGGTGACGCATAACGCGCATAATACCAACTCGATTCAACAAAGGTGTCCATGGTGTCAGTTTCGCGAGTGGCTGCACCACCACAGCTTGGACAAGTGGTTTGGTAAAACTCAGGTAAGCGTTTTAAGGGTGAAGCACCGCCATCAGGCACGACATCTTCGGGTAAAACCACAGGTAATTGATGATCTGGAACAGGCACATCACCACAGCTTGGGCAATGAATGATGGGAATTGGACAACCCCAATAACGTTGACGAGAAATCCCCCAATCACGTAAGCGGAATTGAGTTTTGCGAGTGCCATGTTGTGTCGCTTCTAAATCGGCAACGATGGCATCAAAAGCAGCCGTAAAACTTAAACCGTCATACTTGCCATTATTGATGGAGCGAATACTGTCATCTTTATTGGCATACCAATCTTGCCAAGTGTCAACGTTAAACTCTGCACCTGTTGTCGATTGATAGACTTGTTTAATGGTTAATTGATATTTATGGGCAAATTCAAAATCGCGTTCATCATGGGCAGGAACAGCCATGACTGCGCCTTCGCCATAGCCCCATAATACATAATTGGCAATCCATACTGGTAATTTGTCACCCGTTAATGGATGCGTGACATAAAAGCCCGTTGCAACGCCTTTTTTCTCCATCGTTGCCATGTCTGCTTCGGCTACAGAGCCTGCTTTACATTCGGCAATAAAATCTTGTAACGCGGGATTTTTTTCAGCCGCTAAGGTTGCTAAAGGATGTTCAGCTGCCACTGCGACATAGGTTGCACCCATTAAAGTGTCAGGGCGTGTCGAGTAAACTTTTAATTGACCTGCTTGACCAATGCTGTCTTGGTCATAATCAAAAATAATGTCTGCGCCAAAGCTTTTGCCAATCCAGTTGCGTTGCATAGTTTTTACTTGCTCTGGCCAGCCGTCCAATTTATCCAAATCATTTAATAATTCCTCGGCATATGCAGTAATTTTGAAATAATACATAGGTATTTCTTTTTTTATAACTACTGCACCAGAACGCCATCCTTTACCATCAATGACTTGCTCATTTGCTAAAACGGTTTGATCTATCGGATCCCAATTTACCAGACCATTTTTGCGGTAGATAATTCCTTTTTCATAGAGTTTAGTAAATAACCATTGCTGGTGTTTATAATATTGTGGCGAGCAAGTAGCAAATTCACGTGACCAGTCAACCGCAAGCCCGAGGCTTTGCAGTTGCCAACGCATATAATCTATATTTTCATAAGTCCATTTTGCCGGTGAAATATTACTTGAGAATGCTGCATTTTCTGCCGGTAGTCCAAATGCATCCCAGCCAAATGGTTGCAGTACGTTATAGCCACTTAGATGATAAAAG
>NZ_CALETI010000192.1 GCF_937920075.1 uncultured Agitococcus sp. | reverse complement strand
TTTAAGGGGACGGACTTTTATCGAGATGGGCACGTATTCTTCAACAAGAAAATTCCAAAGAGTTTTGACAATATAAAATCGTTTGCCGATTTAGGAGTTAAGAAAACCAACTATCGGCATACTTTATCTTCAGGAGTGGGCAGAATGTCGGGGGCTTTTGCCGAAGCAGAAACTTCAGAAACAGAAGCTATAAAAACCAAAGATGTTAAGCTCACTGATATTCCAAAAAACACAATTCGTTTTGCATTAAGTCAAAATCCGTTTTTTTATTTCGACAGTTTATCACACTACTTTCCAAGTGTTGGTTCACTTTCCAATTTCATTGACAGCACAGACTTTTTAGCAGGATTAGAAATCACCTTCAACGGAACAGCTAACCGACTAAAAGAAATTAGCCATTTCGATTTTTTACAAGCCTTAAACGGACTTTTACAAACCATTGAAGCGGACATAAAGAGCAACTCGACAGAATATGAAGGTTCAGACTATATCAAAGAACCAATTCACAAAGTTTTCAAAGACAAAGAAATCAAAGTTTACAAAGACAGCGAACGAGCAGATGGACAAGAATCATTGGTAGCCAACGAGCCTTGGTATGTTTACAACGCCAACTACGGAACAAGTGAAGAAAAGAAATTTGTAGAACTATTTTCAAGACGATTTGAAGGACTGAGTCAAAAGTTTGAAAACATTTACCTAATCAGAAACGAAAGAGAAATTAAAATCTTCGACAAACTCGGACGAGCATTTGAGCCTGACTTTTTATTGTTCTGCAAGCAACGTGATGGAGAACAAATGACTTTTCAGGTTTTCATTGAGCCTAAAGGAGAACATTTAAAAGGACACGACAAGTGGAAAGAAGACTTTTTGAAAGAAATCAGAACGGAACAAAAGACTATTAAAATCCACACGGACACTTATTTAATAACAGCCGTGCCGTTCTACAATTATAACCATGAAAACGAATTTAAAATAACTTTAGAAAGTACATTAAACTTGTAAAACAAAGAGACCCCCCATGAAAAAGCTCGAATTTTTTTACGATATTGTCAGTCCTTATAGCTATATTGCTGCCACACAATTAGGCCAATTTGAGGGCAAAGCAGAAGTTATTTGGAAGCCTGTGTTATTAGGTGGTGTATTTAAAGCCACAGGCAACTCAGGGCCAGCCTTTACTGTACCTGCCAAAATGCCGTATATGTTCAAAGACTTACAACGCTTATCAGCTTATTATCAAATTCCTTTAAAAATTCCTGCCAATTTTCCTGCTAATACTGTGACCATACAACGCGTATTATGTGCTGCCAGTGATGCCGAGCGTCCAGCATTAACTCATAAATTATATGAGGCTTATTGGGGACAAGGTTTGGATGTCACCAATGTTGAGTTATTAAGCCAATTAGTTGGCGCAGAGTTAGTGGCAAAAACCCAAGAAGACGGTGTAAAAAATGCCTTAAAAGCCAATACCGAAGAGGTGGTCGCTCGCGGCGCATTTGGCGCACCGACTTTCTTTTTGGGTGATGAGATGTTTTTTGGTTCAGACCGTTTCTTTTTAATTCAAGAGGCTCTTAAATAATGACCTATCAACATCAGTGGTTAAATGGCGAAAAGATAAATTTACCTGTTGGCAAAGCCGTCTGTGTGGGCAGAAATTATGCCGCTCATGCCAAAGAATTGGGTAATGCTGTGCCAGAAGCACCCATTTTATTTTTAAAACCAAGTACGGCCATTGTACCACTGATGCCTGCTTTTGCGATTCCTCAAGACCGTGGCTCTTGTCATCACGAAACCGAAATTGCAGTATTGATTGGCCAAACGATTAGCAAAATCAGTGTTGATGATGTGCCTCAAGCGATTGCTGGCTATGGTTTAGCCTTAGATTTAACCTTGCGCGATTTACAAAATCAGCTTAAAAAGCAAGGTTATCCGTGGGAAGTTGCCAAAGCCTTTGATGGTGCGTGTCCATTATCACCATTTATCAAGCCTGAGCAGTTTAAGGATATTAGCCAAACAGAGTTTAGCTTAACGGTGAATGGTCAAAGCCGTCAGCATGGTTTTACTCAAGACATGATTACACCTGTGTATGAGTTAATTGCTTATATTAGCCAAATTTTTACCTTGCAAGCAGGTGATATTGTGTTGACTGGCACGCCTGAAGGTGTTGCTGCCTTACAACGTGGTGATGAGTTGGTGTTGTCTGTCGTTGGTCAATCGTTTGCAACTAAGGTGCTTTGATTATGAGTACAATTCGCCAGATTTTTGATGATATGCCATCCGTAAATTGGTTCACTTATGCTTTGGCGTTTGGAAGAACCAAACGCCTTATCAAACAGATTTTTTACCAAAAACCTCATAAAATTGCTTGACCAGAGAGACGGTATCTTCGCTCAACTCAAGCATTTCGGTGAAATGCGTAAGTCATAATTCATTTTAACGTAATTTAGCGCATTTGTAGTTCAACAAATTATCCATCTTGGCAAGAACCTTGCTAGAATTGACCCATCAATCCCAAAATAACCAAAGGAGAGACGCAAGGTGAATAAATTATTTGGTATGAGTTTGTTGGCGGCTGCCGTAGCAGTCACAGGTTGTGGCAAAAAAGAAGATGCGCCTAAAACAGACGCAGCAACCACCACAGCAAGCAGTAATGGCGGGATGGTAGTAAAAATTGGTCATGCTTCACCCTTAACAGGCCCACAAGCACATTTGGGTAAAGATAACGAAAATGGCGTGCGTATGGCCATTGAAGAATTAAATGCTAAAGGTGTGACCATCGGCGGCCAAAAAGTTCAGTTTGAGTTAGAGTCCGAAGACGACCAAGCCGATCCGCGTATTGCTACTACCGTAGCGCAAAAATTTGTTGATGACAAAGTCAGTGGCATTATTGGTCACTTAAACTCTGGCACAACGATTCCTTCTTCACGCATTTATAACGATGCTGGTTTAGTGCAAATTTCGCCATCCGCAACCAATCCAAAATACACCCAACAAGGTTATAAAGGCGCGTACCGCGTCATGGCCAATGATGTACAACAGGGTAAGGTATTAGGTGAGTTTGCGGTTAAAGATATGGCAGCCAAAAAAATCGCCATTATTGATGACCGTACTGCTTATGGCCAAGGTTTAGCTGATGAGTTTGAAAAAGCTGCTAAAGCTGCTGGTGGTAATATTGTCGTTCACGAATTTACCAACGACAAAGCTTCTGACTTTACCGCGATCTTAACCAAAATTAAGGGCGTTGCACCTGATTTAGTGTTTTATGGTGGTATGGATGGTCAAGGCGCGCCAATGGTAAAACAAATGCAAACCCTGGGCTTAAAAGCACAATTCTTGGGTGGTGATGGTATTCATACCGCCGAATTTATGAAGTTGGCAGGTGCTGCTGCCGAAGGTGTAACCGCTTCTTTACCCGGTGTGCCGTTAGAGCAAATGCCACATGGAGCAGACTTTAAACAAAAGTTTGAAGGCAAATACGGCAAAATCCAGTTGTACGCACCGTATTGTTATGATGCGATGATGGTTATGGCCGAAGCCATGCAACGTGCAAATTCTACTGAGCCAGCCAAGTATTTACCCGAAATGGCCAAAACCAATTATAACGGGGTGACGGCCAATATTAAGTTTGACGACAAAGGCGATTTACAAGGCGGTTCAATTACCGTCTATCGTGTGGCCAAAGGTGAATGGCAAGTGGTCAAAACAGTGACTGGTCAATAATACTGTTGTGATTATATCTGTGTAGGGATAACCCTTGTGGTTATCCAGTTAAGGGCAACCACAAGGGTTGCCCCTACGATGTGTTTATAAAAAAGAGAAAAACCATGAAACCGTTATTTGATACTTTTCGTTCTCATTCTTTAGAGATTTTAGCCAATTTAAAAGAACGTTATGGCTTATTGTTACGTCGTGATTTAGTCAGTGCCAAATTACTGCACAAAGAAGGACAATTATTTTTAGAATATACCGTTACCGATAAAGATAATTATTCTTTTGATAATAAAGTGATTACCAAAAGTCTAACTTTAACCGCTGAAATTAATGATGCGTTGAGTCTGCAAAATTCTATTTTTGAGAATGCGCGTTATATTGTTGAAGAATTACCACCAACCAGTTTGGCACAAATGGCTGATATTTTTGATGAAAGTGCTGCTGCGGTGATTATTAATTATGTGCAAAAGGTTTAAGCGATTTATTTACCCTTCGACTCCGCTCAGGAAACAGCCTCGTAGTGGTTTACAAAAATCGTGGTGGTTGAGCGGAGTCGAAACCACTCCAACTTTGCTTGGTAGGCGATTGAATTTATACTTTAGAAATTAATTCGAGAACAGAAAATGTCTTATATCTTACAAGCTGATAAAAGTTATACCTTTTCTGATTATTTTAATCTAAATTACTCTACCAAAGAGATTGTGGCAGAGTTTGGTTATACGTTTAAATTAGAAAAATTAATCTTACCTAAAAAGCAAATCGCCAATTTAGATGTCAGTAAGTTGCGCCAAGCATTTTATAACAAATTACCGCATATTTCGCTTAACTCAGAAATGGCAAAACGTGAGTTTTTTATTAGTCCTATTTTGTTAGAAATGCTGGAGTATATTGAATTTAATATCGAAGTTGAATATGCCGTTAATGTTAATGATAAGCTAAGAGGCAGTATTGACTATTTATTAACAGCGAAAAAAAAATTATTAGTGATTGAAGCTAAAAATGCTGATTTAGATAAAGGCTTTAGTCAGCTAGCGATTGAATTAATAGCAATGGATCATCTTGCTCCTCCCTCAGACTTTTTATATGGTGCAGTGACTTTGGGTGATGTTTGGCGATTTTGTTGTTTAGACAGAGTCAATAAAATCGTCAGTAAAGATATTGATGTGTTTGCAGTGCCAAGTCATCTCGAAGAATTGTTTTTAGTGTTTGCAGGTATTTTAGCCGAGTAAATTTTGTGGATATCTTAGCCCAACAATTAATTAATGGCCTGATCTTAGGCAGTATTTATGCGTTAATCGCGCTTGGTTATACCATGGTCTATGGTATTTTGGGCTTGATTAACTTTGCGCATGGCGAAATTGTCATGATTGGTGCAATGGTATGTATTACCTGCCTCAATTTATTATTAGGCCATGCAGGTGACACCTCGCCGCTATTATTAGTGTTTGCCAGCGTGTTAATGGCCATTCCTGTGTGTGCTGCTTTAGGTTATAGCATTGAGCGTATTGCGTATCGACCTTTGCGCAATGCTCCACGTTTAGCACCTTTAATTACCGCAATTGGCGTATCTATCGTGTTGCAAAATATGGCAATGATTATTTGGGGCAGACAATATGTGCCGTTCCCTGCCATTTTTGAAAATGCGCCACATCAAGTGTTTGGGGCATCAATTACCTCATTACAAATTAGCATTATTGTTTTAGCAACCTTGATGATGGGTGCTTTGTGGTTATTGGTGCAAAAAACCAAATTGGGTCGTGCAATGCGTGCCACTGCTCAAAGTCCACAAGTTGCTTCGTTGATGGGCGTTAATGTCAACCAAGTGATTGCCATGACCTTTATTTTAGGTTCTTGCTTAGGTGCGGTGGCGGGTATTATGGTTGCTGCAAACTACGGACAAGCCCATGCCTACATGGGCTTTTTATTGGGTCTAAAAGCCTTCTGTGCCGCGGTATTGGGTGGCATTGGTAATATTGCAGGGGCAGTGATTGGCGGTATTTTGTTGGGCATTATCGAAAGTGTGGGTGCAGGTTATTTAGGCGATTTAACCAATAACTTTTTAGGCAGCCAATACCAAGATATTAGATCGGAAGAGCGTCGTGTAGGGAAAGAGTGTCTTCGCCTGTGTAGATC
>NZ_CALETI010000191.1 GCF_937920075.1 uncultured Agitococcus sp. | reverse complement strand
CACACACATGAGGATACATTTTTAAGGCTTTGGCACGATAGCCCTGCTCTCGTGCTGCTTGATTACGCCGAGCTTCGGCGACTGTTTTATCATCTAAGAGCGACATCACACACCACCCTTTAGCGCAAACAATTAAGCCAATGCTTGACGTTTCGCTTTAACCCATTTTACCGCCTGACGTACAGGTCTAGGAACATCTGGCTGCAAATATTTAGCGGCGTTGTTAAACCACATCAACAAGCCAAAATCCCCCTCCATTTTAATATCGCCTGCTTGCATGCCTTTCATAAACGCCATGGGATTGGCTTTACTTAAAGTTTTTACCGCATAGTCAGCATCTTTAAAACTTAAGACAAAATCGGGCTTAGGGTGCATTTGGCCATGAGAACGAATGCGACGATTTTTAATGGAAAAATAACGCACTGTCGCTGCATCAAAAGTTTGTAATTGAATCACAAACTGACGATTATGTAATAAGGCCATAAACTCGGCATTTTGATGCGATAAATACTGCATCCGCCCTGCCATAAATAACAACATTAATTCAAACTTATTCATGCAACACCCCATATGCTTGTCTCATTGTTAGACTCTAATTTTTTAGTGTAAAGACTATTTACTGTTATGCAATTGGCCTTGATTAAATATCTATGTGGCCACATAGACAAAAAAGGGCTGAATACAGCCCCGAAGATGCGCTTGAATGTAGCAGTTATTCACGATTTAGGCAAAGTATCCTCTGGTATTTTATGTTTATGTTGTAGCCATTTTTGATAAATAGACTCCACGCCCAAAAAGACAAACGATAACCACAGCATCGCCAAAAAGGCATTTAACCCATGCCATGCACTGGGTAGCACATTGGTTAAAAACTCCATTAATCCCCATAATAAACTAGAAAACAGTATCCCTGCTAAAGCGGCATATAGCCAAATCCGATAACGTGTCATTAGTAATAAACATGTTGAACTGGCAATGACTAAAACTAACATTTGTCGTTCCCCCATCTGATATTTAATCTTCTAACAGCCTTGTTTTTAATTTTCTGCCCTATCTAAAGCTCATGTTAAAAACATGCTCTTTAATTAGAGTTTGTTTTTTGTCCGTTAGCGTGATTATCAGCAGAAAACTTCATCAACAACAGTCTTGCACAGGAGCTTAGCGACCAACTGTGACGCATAGATTTTGACGACATAATTTGTCGTTACATGAGATTTTTGACTTGTTTTTAGCCAAATTTATGATAATTTTAACAAAATCAATTCACTATCTTTCCATAATGATTAAAGAGTAAGCACCATGATGAGCAAGGAAAAAGCCAGTAGTTTGCATAGACAATGGTTAATATTACAACACCTCCCCCAAGGCAAATGGATGGGTACTGCAGATTTACAACTGATGCTAGAACGTGCAGGCGTGCATGTGAGTTTGCGTACTATTCAACGAGATTTAAATCAGCTTGCAGAACGCTTTCCACTCGAAGGCAATGGCGCAAGTCCACAAGGTTGGCGTTGGCGTGCTGATGCGCAAATTTCCAGTTTGCCGCATATTACTACCAGTCAAGCGGTCACTTTTTTAATGGTCGAAGAGCATTTACGCCATTTATTACCACCCAGCTTATTAGATGAATTGCGTCCTTGGTTTGATATGGCGCGACGCTCTGTCAACTATAGTGATAATCAAGGTCGCCATTGGTTAGACTGTGTACGCATTATACCGCCCACACAACCGTTGATTCCTCCTACGGTTAATCGTCAAGCACAACAAGCGATTTATGAAGGCTTATTAGCCAATAAACAAGTGAAGGTGAGCTATCAACGTCGTTATGACAAAGTTGCGGCTGAATATATTTTAAATCCTTTAGGTATTGTGCAACGTGGCCACGTAATTTATTTGATTTGTACACGCCATGATGATGCCAAAATTCGTTTATTTGCGCTGCAAAGGTTTAATAATGCTGAAGTGTTAAAAAGTCCTGTGGTGATTCCTAAAGACTTTAATTTAGATGATTATTTACAAACAGGCGCATTGGGTTTTGGCGAGGGAGAAAGTATTCGCTTAAAAGCTAAATTTACCAAAGTGGTTGGCGACCATCTTTATGAAAGCAAACTCAGCGAAGACCAAGTGATTACTGAATTAGATAATGAACATTTATTAATTGAAGCCACCGTTAAACATACACAACAACTGGTTTGGTGGTTACGTGGTTTTGGTGATGCGGTTGAAGTGTTAGAGCCCGTTTTATAAAATTTTGTGGGCATGATTGCAACTCTGCCCACTTAGTACAAAATCTGCGTTGGTTGGAGTTGTGGTAGTTGAGCGTAGTCGAAACCACCACTTCGACTACGCTCAGCAAACCCGCTAGCTCGCCTGAGCAATCATATATAACATTTGCAAACAATCATCTTCGCTCATATATTTAGGCACAGCATAAGTACCATGCGCTTCTTTAAAAGCCGCTTGCATAATGTCATCAAAGTCTTGTGGTGTCATTTTAGGCACAACAGACTTAATATTTAACTCGGTCATTAATTGTTTTAATTCTTCCATAAACGCCTGAGCAGCAATTGTAGTAGAAGTTTCATGAGTGACTAGGCCACAAAAACGCGCTAACTCAGCCAAACGTTCATCAATAACAGGGCGTGAAAAATTCAACACATAAGGTAAAACGATGGCATTGCTTAAACCATGTGGCAAACCATAATGTCCACCTAATTGATGGGCAATGGCATGAACATAACCCAAACCTGCCATATTTAACGCAAAACCTGCATAATGAGACGCTAAAGCCATTGCTTCACGAGCCTGCAAGTTTTTTGGCTCTTTATAAGCAACACGTAAGTTACTAAAAATTAGTTTAATTGCAGCACGCGCATACAAATCTGATTCTTCTGCGGCAAAATCACTAATAAAGGCTTCTACCGCATGGGTTAAGGCATCCAAACCCGTTTCAGCCGTTACTTTTGGAGGCATACCCGACATAATCACCGAATCTAAAGCCACCATTCTAGGAACTAATTTAGGGTCTAAGACTAAGCCTTTTTGATGAGTTTTATCATCAGAAATCACCGCACCCACCGTCACTTCTGAACCTGTTCCTGCGGTTGTAGGCACTGCATATAAAGGAGCAGTCGCTTTTCTGCCTTTTAAAATACCGACTAATTCTTGTGGTGTTTTATTATTAGTTGCCGCTAAAGCAACGACTTTAGCCACATCAATGGATGAACCACCACCTACCGCTAACACCGAATCACAACCAGCCACTTTATATTGCTGTAAACAGGCTTCGGCAATACTTTGAGTCGGGTCGGGCAATACACCATCAAAAATCGTTGCTTTGACACCGCTAGCTTGTAACTTTTCAACTAAAGGACTTAATACACCCAATTGATTAAGAATTTTGTCCGACACAATCAAAATGTGTTTATGACCAAAATCGCCAATCGCCTGACATAATTTTAATGAAGCCCCCTCACCTGCAAACATGGTGGGTTTGGGTGCAGGAATCAGCGTCATTGCCGCTTTAATCCCAACTAATTGGGCTTTAGCTTTGGTTTTGGTGACTAAAAAAGAACTCATGGGCGTTTTTCCTATTTTTATACGGTACGATGGTACTAAAATAGCTCGAATATACGCCCAAAATTGACTATTTGTCATGTGAAAAAGGGACAATTCATCAACTTTAAAGTGTCTAACAGTTTTGTTTTAAATATTTTTCTTTCTCAGGCGTAGGTTCTATCAAATAACTACTTTGCCAGCTTTTACAATCTAAGTCTGTCGTTTTAATAACAGGTAATAGCTCTTTAGAAGCTACTACACCTCCCAACTTTATATAATTCTCATTATTTTTCTCTTCCCAAGCTTGCTGACGTGCAATTTGTTGTAACTGTATCTCTGACAGTGGCTCTTGTTCTTCTACTGGATTACCATAAATATCTCCATCTAACAAAACTACCTGAGCCATTGATTCATTTAACTTTTCCACATCTTTTGATAACTGTACAGTCTGCTGGCCAACAACATCCAAATTTTTATAACGCTCCGCTAATAATAAAAACAAAACCAATATCAACAACATCTTAATTATTAACTTCATAGATAGCTCTTTGGGAATATTCTTGATAAATGAGATAACAGCATTTTATCATTAAGTCTTTGATAACATTAACATTAACATTAACATTAACATTAACATTAACATTAACATTAACATT
>NZ_CALETI010000190.1 GCF_937920075.1 uncultured Agitococcus sp. | reverse complement strand
GAATGGATTTTAGCCGACAAACTTGCTGTTCGTTTACAAGTGCAACTCCATAAATATCTCTGGAATAATGAAGCAGGCCATTAATATGACCTTATCCAACAAGCCCCGTGCCGTCGTTTTGTTATCTGGCGGTTTAGACTCTGCTACCTGTTTAGCCATTGCTCAACAAACCTATGATTGTTACGCACTCAGCTTTGCTTATGGCCAACGCCATAATAGTGAATTAGCTGCTGCTAGTCGTTTAGCGATTGCCTTAAATGCCAAAGAGCATCGAATTATTAATATCGACTTAGGCGGCATTGGTGGCTCAGCCTTAACCGATACTTCAATTGCCGTTCCTGAAGAAGCCAGCCAAGGTATTCCTGTCACTTATGTGCCTGCACGTAATACCGTATTTTTAGCATTTGCGCTTGGGTTTGCTGAGGTCGTGGGCGCAGATGCAATTGTGATTGGCGTCAATGCCGTAGATTATTCAGGCTATCCTGATTGTCGTCCTGAATATATTGCTGCTTTTCAGCAATTAGCCAATTTAGCCACCAAAGCGGGCGTTGAAGGCCATCCACTCAACATAGAAACGCCCCTATTACACTTATCTAAAGCTGCCATTATTCAACAAGGCACACAACTTGGTGTGGATTATGCCTTAACCGTTTCTTGTTATCAGGCAGATTTAGACGGCAAAGCTTGTGGCAAATGTGATAGTTGTCGATTGCGTAAAGAAGGATTTTTAGCTGCAGGGCTTGCAGACCCGACCCGCTATCGCTAAAGTCGGGCATTATTTAAATAAATTATAAAGGTAAAATATGGATAATCATTTAGTATTAGCCGCATTGGGTGCAGACAGAACAGGTATTGTTGACGAAATCTCCCGCATTGCCAGTGAAACTCGTTGCAACATTACCGACAGTCGCATGGTGGTCATGGGACAAGAGTTCTCGATTATTATGATGATTTCTGGTGCATGGGATGCAATTGCCAAATTTGAAAATCATATTCCTGTTTTAGAAGAACGCTTAAATTTAGCCATTATCACCAAACGTACCGAAGCACGCCAACCACAACGCGAAGCTATTCCGTATCGTGTTGATGTGATTGCTTTAGATAATCCTGGTATTGTTCATGATATTGCTAACTTTTTTGCCAGCCAACAAATCAATATTGAATCATTAGAAACGAGCACTTATGCTGCGCCACATACTGGCTCACCGATGTTTGCTCTGAATATGACTGTTAATATTCCTGCCAAAGCT
>NZ_CALETI010000189.1 GCF_937920075.1 uncultured Agitococcus sp. | reverse complement strand
GCCGCAAAAATGTTTGGTTTGGGTGTTGGCTATCGCTTTGACCGTGATACTGACATTGATTTAACGCTTATGCACTTGCGTAGCCGCGATACCGTACCCGCAGGAACAAGTAGTCTATTAAACCAAACGGGTATTAATAATGCCATGTATAACCCTTATGCGGGTTTAGATGCTAAAACCAAAGCCATTATTAATATCATGGGACTTGTTTATCGGACCCGTTGGTAATGAATAATTTAGTTCGGTTATTCAGTTTGGTTTTGTTGTGTGCATCTGCCGTTCAAGCTCAGGAGCGTATTTACAGCACTGTAGATGCGCAAGGGCGTGTTCAGGTTATTAAGAGTGAAGCTGTAGACAATACAAAGCAAGAAACCGATGTTAATACACCTGTAAAGTCAGTTATTCAAACACCTAGTAAATATGAGCTTGAGGGTGAGCAATATATTGATTCCGATACATTGATTAAGCAACAGTCCGAGCAACCTGCCAAAAAACGTTTTTATTATGTTCCTACAGGTGCATTAGGTGAAAAGATATTAGAAGGTGAACATAAAACTGTTGAGTCAACAACTACGCCACAAGCACCTAAGCAAGAAATTAAATTTTCGCCCGAATATCAAATCATTACAAAAGAAGCATTGTTATCTAAATGGCATAATTTATCATCGTATTGTCAACAAACTAAACGATTAAAGCCTAGTCGTCTGTTTAAAGCATCCAATGCCTTATGGATTGACAAGTCAGATTTTAGTGCTAATCAGCCAGATAAAATCCTGAGCCTAGAAAAAAATTTATTAACAGCTGAGGTTGTACGTATCTCTAGTTTTGCCAATAGTCAAAAAAAGCCAAAATTTTACTTGCCCATCATTGTTTTTTTAGATGAACAAGGGTGTGTATTAGAGGGGGCTTGGCAATATTGGAGTTATGCCAAAGCGGCTAATGATAATCAATATAGTGCGGTTGATGGGTTGTTGACATTGCCAACATCTAGCAAATACATACTTTTGTATCCGCCTGATGAACAAGTAAAAATAAGTTTACCATTACAAAATTACGGCTCATTGCTTATCGAAAAATAATTTAACTGGCCTAATAAACGCGTAAGTCATATAACTTTAAAGTGCGTGCCATATTAATATTGGAGAACTGTATGAAATTATCGTCTCGTTTGCTGCTGTTGCCAGCGATGATTTCGTTATTAATGGCTTGTGGTGAAGAAAGTAATACTTTATCAAATCCTAATGCTAAAAATAATGATGCAGAAACAACAACGACCTGCCAAGATAAAGATTATTGTATTGCTACTCAGTTTTTAGATGAGCCTGTTGTTGGTTTAAATTATCAATGTAATTCGATAGAAGGTGTTACAGATGAAGATGGGGTTTTTTTATGCCCTAATAATTCAGTTGCATCGTTCTTTTTAAAGTCAGCAAGTGGTAATAAAAAAATCGAATTGGGTAA
>NZ_CALETI010000188.1 GCF_937920075.1 uncultured Agitococcus sp. | reverse complement strand
ACTTGGTATCTGAGCCTTCGTTGAAGGGCTCGCCAAATATCTCTAGTGTTCTGCTCTTAGGAGTAGCAGTAAAGGCAAAGTAAGAGGCATTGCCACGCATTTTACGCGCTGCCATGGCTTGTAAAATTTTGTCTTGGCTGTCCACTTCTTCGTCATCAGATGGTGGATTTTGCCCCATAGCCTCATTCATTTTGTTGTGAGCCGAGCCGCTTTGCGAGCTGTGTGCTTCATCAATAATGACGGCAAATCGCTTATCACTGAGGTCGTCAATACCATTGATAATGAATGGGAATTTTTGAATAGTGGTAATGATGATTTTTTTACCTTGCTCCAATGCACTTTTAAGCTCGGACGACTTATAGGCAGGGGCAATGATATTTTTAACTTCCGAAAACTCTTTAATATTGTCGCGTAGTTGTTTGTCTAATAAGCGTCTGTCAGTGACCACAATCACCGAGTCAAATAACGGTAACTCAATACTTTTTGCGCCTTTGACATCGGCATTGATGGGATACGTTTCGATAAGTTGATAGGCTGCCCATGTAATAGAGTTAGACTTACCTGAGCCTGCGGAGTGCTGAATTAAGTAGGTTTGGCCTGTTCCGTGTTGGCTAGCGTGGCTGACCAATTTACGCACAACATCCATTTGATGATAGCGTGGAAAATATAAGTTGCGATTATTTAACGGGTCTTTGCTACTACCATCTAAACGCACAAAATGTTGAATGATGTTGGCGATGCTTTCTTTGCCAAAAACATCTTGCCACAAATACGCGGTTTTATGGCCATTAGGGTTAGTCGGGTTGCCTGCGCCAAAGTTATTACCTTTGTTAAAGGGCAAAAAGAAAGTGCTGCTGCCCGACAATTTTGTGGTCATATACACTTCGTCGGTATCGACTGCCATATGTACCAAGCAACGGCCAAAGTTTAATAACGGTTGGTTAATGTCACGGTCATTACGATATTGTTTTTGGCCATGATAACGAGCGTTTTGGCCTGTCCACGGATTTTTAAGTTCTAAAGTAGCAAAGGGAATGCCGTTGATAAATAAGACTAAGTCTATTTCTTCGAGTGGATTGCTCAGTGAATAGCGTATTTGTCGGGTGCTACTAAATATATTGTTAGCGAAATTTTGTTTGACTTGAGCGGAGCTACTGGCCAGTGGTGCAGGATACATTAAATGAAAGTAAGCGTCGTCAACACTCAAACCTTTTTTTAATAGATAGAGCAAGCCGTATTTTTTAATGAGTCGATTAAAACGCTCAAGAATTTTTAGCTGCCAGTCATTGCCTTGCTTTTGAAGTTTTTCTAATTCTTTGGCTTGTGTTTGATGTAGAAACTGCCAAAAGTATTGCTCATCTAAAGCATAAGTTGCATTAAAATTTTTCGCCAAACCTAAAAAATATCCCTGACTATAAGAGCCTTTAGGCTCTTGTAGCTGTGTGGTA
>NZ_CALETI010000187.1 GCF_937920075.1 uncultured Agitococcus sp. | reverse complement strand
GTCTAGCACTTACTCTAACCATGCCATTAGGTGCTTGTTGGCTATGGCCATACTCCAACGCTTTAGCGTATGGCAATTTGTTTGTTAGATAAAATACATGACCGTTTGCGGCTTTTGCGAATGGTATTACATGGTCAATTGACCCTGCACGATTCATTGGCTTAACTGCTCCAGTGTACGGCTGGTCGAGTGTTGCTTGCCAGTTAGCTCGAAACAAGCCCGTGTCAACAGGACTCATCATATCAACTCGACGACTAATGTTAATGCAAAAAGCCGCTACCGCTTTCGCTTCGGTAATCGCTAACTTTCGCGCCAACTTTGCTATGTCGTCATTGAATGACATTACACGCGCCCCTGTACAATATATAAAATACTGGTATCGGCAGGCTTTATTTCTTTTAACGCAACAATACTATATTGCTGTCCGTTTGTTTCAATTCGTTGGTTAGCAGTCAAAGTAAAATCACTCGACACTAAAAACTTTACATCATGCGCTTGTAAAATAAAATCATTGTTATCTAATGCGTTAAATTGGCTTTGTACTAATCTGATTGTTTCGGTTGTTTGTGTGATTGTCGGCTGATAGTCCGTGCCTGTATTCGTTTCGCTAATCAGCAAAGCGTCACGTCCGTTTTCACGAATTAAACGCTCTGATAATACTGCTAAATTAGCGTAACTGATACCCATTACAACACCCTCATAACCGCTGTTGACGATTCAATGTAATCAGCTAAGGCCGCATTGATAGACCGTGCAATTGGCGCATTAGAAGCGTTAGGCTGATATTCAACTTCTAACACATCAACTTTTTCACGTTTAACCGCACGTTCTACTGTCGCTAATGGGTCAAAGCCGTTAGCAATTGATAATGCGACAACGTGCTGCGCTTTGACAATGCCGACAGGTACAGTGGCACTATCTAACAAGACATGATCAACATAAACGCCATTACGCGGCCAATCATTAGCCTGTGCGTAATCCGTTTTTTGACCTTTCCAACATTGCGCCTCCATAAAATCAAAGGCTTTGGTGAGATAAATCGAAGCGTTAGGCGTTGTGACAGTTACGCCACGCGCTAATGCAAATGCGATAAACGCATCGTCTGTTGTATAGCCTATTGTTACCGTCATGCTTTAAACCATCAAAAAAGGGGCAATTAAGCCCCTATGTTGTTAGTCTTCTGCGGCATCACCGATGGTGATAACGCCTGCTGTATGTTTGATGCTTGTTGCAACTTTGTCCCAATTTGAGCCAGTGGCCAACTCCGCATCTGTAGGAGACTTGCCACCGTTTGACTCGTCCCAAGTGTAACCCTTGAGCGATAAACCAAACGTGTAGTCAACTTGCATCGTAGTCTCAATGCGCTCTTTGCCGTTATTGGTTTGAATGTTAGAGATAACATCACCACCATCAAACACAATCGCGGCAGAATCAGCCAATGATAAAACTTTTTGCAAATCAGGTGTACCAGTTTGGTACAATGACGGCGCATCAGTCACAATCACGGCTTTACCCAAAATATCAACAACTTGGACATTTTGAGCTTGGAATAATTGAGGCGTATTAGTCAAGTTTTGGCCGATTAACTTATGGTAAACTTGGCCAGTCATCACCTGTGCAACTAACGATGGGCTATGGTCCCCAAATAAAGCATGAGCCGTATTGATTGCACCATAATTGATGCCGCCCGTTGCGCTAACATCATTTTTAGCTGTGGATTGATTAGAAATTGCAGCAACTAACGCGGCAATAGCGGTATTGAGTTGGTCTTTAAGCAAAGCCTCTGCAAAGTTACGGCTCGCAACTTCGATACCTTCGGCAGTTGGCTTACTTAACCAAGTTAATTGGCTTGGCTCAAAACGAATTGGGCCGAATCCACCAGCTACTTTTACAGAGCTATGTTTTAATTGTGTTAAATCGGTAACAGACGGTGTGCCGTTGGACGCGTAACGGTCAACACGGCGTTGTGCGCTGTGAATTGATGCAAAAAAAGACTCTTGCAAAAAGTCACCATCAAAACCAGCAGTCGTTAAACGAATTGCGCCGCGTGATGCTTCGTTAAATTTACTAATCATTTGCGCCAATGTTTCAATAGTGGCAGGCATGATGTACTGGTTAAAAACTTGCATTTGAGTTAAGGACATGGTTATTTACTCGCTAATTCAGGGAATCTTTTAGCTAACTCGGCTGCCCGTTGTTTTCGGTCTCCGCCTAAGTTGCCTGTTGTTTTAGCAGCACCGCCACCATTTGAAGCATTAGTGCCAAAGCCCCCGCTTGA
>NZ_CALETI010000186.1 GCF_937920075.1 uncultured Agitococcus sp. | reverse complement strand
GCATCGCCCAGCAGTTTGCCGACGCCGAACCCGCGCGGCTGGCCGAGGTGGACCGCCTGGCCGCCGATCTGCCCATGGAACGCATCGAACTGACTTCGCGCGAAGAGCCGCTTTGAGTGGCTGTGCCCTGCGCGGGGGGGCCTCAAGCGCTGTGACTGTGCCCGTCCAGGGTGGTGGTCGTGGTGCGGTGCGTGAAGTGTGTGATTTAATTTTAGAAGCTAAAGGCTTATACGAAGAAGCCCTTGCACCTTATTTGGATTAAGCTGTGGCTATTCAAAACAATGTTAGCTTAGCTGGCGGCTTATTTATTTTGTGTGTCGCAGGATATTATTGGGGGGGATTTGGCAAAGACACCCCAATCCTCCTAGAAGACGCCGATAATTTACCTGAATACCAAGTATCTCAAATCACTGGCATACAAATCAATGAACAAGGTCAAATTGTTAGACAGATAACTGCCAAACAATTACAACACTTTGCAGAGCAAGACGAAACTATTATCCATGCTCCCATCGTCATGCTCTATCAACAAGGTCAAAAAACATGGCAAATCTCAGCAACTAAAGCGATTAGTCGTCAAGATAATCAATGGCTGAATTTACAAAACCAAGTGGTTGCTCAACAATTAACCCAAACAGCTCTGCGCTTAGAAACATCTTCACTAATTGCCGAGCCTCAGAAACATTTACTTTATACCCAAACACCTGTTGTCGTGCGTTCGCCAAATGGTGAAATTCGAAGTTTAGGCTTACAAGCTAATACTGAAGAAGGCACAATTAATTTTATAGGCCAAGTCAGAGGCACTTATGTTTTACCGACACCTTAGTTTAACAGGCTTATTACTGTTAAGTAGTTTGGCAACTGCACTACCTAACGATAGAGAACAACCGATTGCACTCGCCGCAGATAATGCCACTTTTAACGAAAAAACAGGTATTGCCATTTACACAGGTAATGTCGAAATCAAACAAGGTTCACTGCTCATTAAAGCAGAACAAATTACTGCCACGACTGACAAAGAAGGTAAAATTTTAACCGTTATTGCTACAGGCAAACCCGCACACATGCAACAACAACCAAGCGTTGAAAAAGGCATTGCCACTGCCCAAGCAGAAGAAATCACCTACCAAGCGCGTGATGGCCTAATTGTCTTAAAACGTAACGCCAAACTCGAACAAGACGGCTCAAGCTTTAAAAGCTTAGAAATCATGTACTCTATGGATAAAGGCGAAATTGAAGCCAAAGGCAACACACAAAATCGCGTACAACTCGTTTTTCCGCCGCCCAAAAAAGAAGACCGAAAAAATAAAAAATTGGGTGAAAACCCACCAACAGGAACACCAACACCATGACACTTCGTGCTGAAAACCTTGCCAAAAGTTACAAAGGCCGAACCGTAGTTAAAGATGTGGGTTTAACAGTTGAAAAATCTCAAATTGTTGGTTTATTAGGACCGAACGGTGCAGGAAAAACTACTAGCTTTTATATGATTGTTGGCTTAGTACCTATGGATAAAGGCAAAATCACTCTAAACGGCGAAGATATTTCTTCATTATCCATGCACGGTCGCGCCCGACGCGGCATTGGTTATTTACCCCAAGAAGCGTCTATTTTTCGCAAACTTACTGTTGAAGAAAACATTTTAGCCATTTTAGAAACGCGCAAAGAACTGACCAAACAACAACGACTCGACAAAGTAGACTCTTTGCTTAATGAATTTCATATTACCCATATTCGAAAAAGTTTGGGCATGAGTTTATCAGGAGGAGAACGTCGTCGAGTAGAAATAGCCCGCGCTTTAGCCACAGAACCCTCATTTATCTTGCTTGATGAGCCTTTTGCAGGCGTAGACCCGATTTCTGTCGCAGATATTAAAGGCATTATTAGCCATCTAAAAAATAGAGGCATTGGCGTATTAATTACCGATCATCATGTGCGTGAAACTTTAGATATTTGTGAAAAGGCTTATATCGTCAATAGTGGCGTGATGATTGCCGAAGGTACACCAGAAGAAGTTTTAGCGAATCAACTCGTTCGACAAGTCTATTTAGGGCAAAGTTTTAGCCTCTAAGCTGTTTTTGCTCAAACTGTACTAATTTTATGTCTTTTTTAGCCGAGCGGTCTATTAATGCGAATTAATGGACTGTTTTTTGCATGGCGATTTTGAGAGAGACGTTATATACTGATATTTATTCTCAGTCTAGTTAGTAAAGTGTAGATTTGCCAATGAAAGTCTCTCTCAATATTCAAATGGGTCAACATCTGACCATGACCCCACAATTGCAACAAGCGATTCGTCTCTTGCAATTATCGACTATTGAATTACAACAAGAGATCCAAAACGCATTAGACTCTAACCCTTTATTAGAGTTAAATGACGATTATGACAACACCTCCGCACCGAGCAAATCAGACAATAATGATGAGTCACGTCAGGATGACTATGAGACCGAACTATCCAACAGCACCGTTGACATCAATAATCCTCAAGACATTCCCGAAGAACTCCCTGTAGATAGTGCATGGGATGACATTTTTACAGGTAATAGTGCCAATACCAACACCCCCGACGAAGATGATGAAGGTTTTGAAGCTCGCTCTACAGTTGCCGAAACTTTATACGATCATTTATTATGGCAAGTTAATCTGACACCATTCACTATCACTGACCGAACCATTGCTGTTTGTATTATTGATTCCTTAGATGAAAATGGCTATCTTCATAACGATTTAGAAGATATTTTAGAAGCTGCACAAAATATTTTACCTAATGAAGATATAGAGTTAGATGAAATTGTTGCAGTATTACATTTAATTCAACAATTTGAACCTTCAGGTGTTGCTGCACGCAATTTACAAGAATGTTTAACGATTCAACTCAAACAACTGCCCGAAGATACACCTCATCGCGATCATGCCTTGTTAATTGTTAATGAACATTTAGATTTACTAGCAGCCCAAGACCAACAAGGCTTATTAAAACGTACCAAATTTAGCGAAAGTCAGTTACGCGCTGCTGTAGGATTAATTCAAACACTTAATCCCTACCCTGGTGGCAAAATTGGTCAAGATGAAAATAGTTACATTATTCCTGATGTGGTTGTTAGCAAACAAAAAAATCGCTGGCGTGTTGAGCTAAATCCAGACACAGCCCCAAAATTGCGAATCAATACCAGTTATGCAAGCCTCATTCGTCGAGCAGATAGTAGCGCGGACAATACTTATCTAAAAAATCACTTACAAGAAGCACGCTGGTTTTTAAAAAGTTTACAAAGCCGACACGAAACTCTGCTCAAAGTTGCCACCTGTATTGTTGAACACCAACGTGCTTTTTTAGAACAAGGCCCAGAAGCCATGAAAGCCTTAGTTTTACGTGACATTGCTGAAGAAGTTGAATTACACGAATCAACTGTCTCTCGTGTCACTAGTCAAAAATATATGCTCACACCTCGCGGCTTATTTGAACTCAAATATTTCTTCTCTAGTCATGTAGGCACAAGCTCTGGTGGAGAATGTTCTTCAACCGCGATTCGAGCAATGATTAAAAAATTAGTCAGCCAAGAAGATCCTCGCAAACCTTTGTCTGATAACAAGATCGCTGACTTACTACAAGAACAAGGTATTGAAGTCGCACGTCGTACCATTGCTAAATATCGCGAATCGCTCAATATTCCATCATCTAGTGATAGAAAACGCTTGCTTTAACTTTTTTTTTGTGGCAAAACAGAATCACGAGATAAATATTTTAAGTTTCATCTTACTGTAACACTTTGTTACTAAAGGACTTAAAAATTCTCGTTGGCTTTTAGCGAAGAGCTAACTTCGTTAGGCCGAACGACCTGAACCATCAATTAACATACGCTAAAAACTTATAGCAAAGTGTTAATTAGACTATGATGGCCGCCCGACCAAACAGGCTCTTCGCAATGGTCTTATGTAATACTTATTTGATTAATAATAAGTTTTCATAAGTCTTTGAGTTTGTCACAAAAACACGAGGAACGGTTATTATGCAAATGATTATCAGTGGTCATCACGTCGAAGTTACTCCCGCCTTAAAAGAATACGTGCAAGCCAAATTCGCCAAAGTAGAACGCCACTTTGACCATATTACCAGCATGCAAGTTATCCTCAGTATTGAGAAGTTAGCCCAAAAAGCAGAAGCAACGATTCGCTTATCTGGTGCTGAATTATTCGCTAATGCAGAATCTATAGATATGTATGCTGCTATTGATTTACTCAGTGACAAATTAGACCGCCAAATTGTGCGCCATAAAGAAAAGTTAAAAAGTCATCACTAATAAAAAAAAGCCCAATCATAGATTGGGCTTTTTTATCATTCTTCACAAATCAGATAAAAATTGGCTTCATATTATATTAAAAGATAGACAGTTGCATAAAATCACTATATTTTTAGCATTTCTAACATAACGATTTCGTTAAAATATTCATGTAATTCAATTATTACATTGCAAAAAATTATTATGAACAATTTATTAATTGTAAGTGGTCGCTCTGGGTCTGGCAAAAGTTCAGCTCTAAATATATTAGAAGACTTAGGCTATTACTGCATAGACAACTTACCTCTTAGCCTACTCCCCTCACTCATCGTCCATCTTAAAAGCACATCATCTATTCAAAAAGTTGGTGTGGGTGTTGATGTACGTAGTTTACCTGATGATTTTAATAATTTTCATCAAGTCATTTCTGATATTGAAAAACTAGGCATTCAAACTAATACACTTTTTTTGGATGCTCGTGATGATATTTTAATCGCGCGTTTTAGTTCAACACGTCGTCGTCATCCATTAAGTAACCAAAACACTTCTCTTAAAGAAGCCATAGAAAAAGAGACGTTGTTATTAGACCCAATAGCATCTAAAGCAAGTATTTATTTAGATACCAGTAGTCTAAATGTGCATGAACTACAGCATTTATTAGCTGTTCGATTATCAGGTGATAACCAAGTGACCTTGTTATTAGAGTCATTTGGCTACAAACATGGTGTACCATTAGATGCCGATTTTGTCTTTGATGTACGCTGTTTACCTAATCCACATTGGCAAAGCTCCCTACGTGAATTAACAGGTAAACAACAAGAAATTAAAGATTTTTTAAATGGTCACCCCGAAGTTGAAGCTTTATACTATGATATAAGTCAGTTTTTAATCAAATGGTTACCTAGACTAAGTACTGACCATCGCCATTATTTAACAGTTGCGATTGGTTGTACAGGCGGTCAACATCGCTCCGTCTATATGGTCGAACGATTATATGAGTCTTTAAAAACCATTTTACCTCACATTCAAACTTTACATAGAGAATTGGTTCGTCGTAAATGATTCAAGCGGATATCGAAATTATCAATAAACTCGGATTACATGCGCGTGCTACAGCCAAGCTGATTGCACTGACCTCGACTTTTCGTTGTAATATCAAAATTACTAAAGGGACTCGTACCGTAGATGGTAAAAATATGATGGGGGTCTTAATGTTAGGTGCGGGCAAAGGCACTGTTCTTCAATGCACTTTTGAGGGAGAAGACGAGGAAAAAGCTCATCAATCTGTTGTAGAGTTATTTAATCGCCGTTTTGATGAAGGTGAATAATTTGTTATTATGCACCACCTTTATTTATCTGAAATTATTTTGCCATGCGTAACTCTGCCCAAGAACATGAATTTGACCCTAACTTTGTCAGTAAAAGCCAACAAAAAAAGGCTATGGACAGATTACAAGCTATTGGTGAACAACTCGCAGAGCTTTCTGCCAATCAATTAAAAAAATTACCCATTAGTGACGAACTTCGTGAAGCCCTACTCTTTTTATCAACCTTAAAAAGTAACGAAGCTAAACGTCGTCACAAACAATTAATTGGCAAATTAATGCGTCATGAAAATGAGGAAGCTTTATTACAAGCCTTAAATCAGCGCACTCAACCCAATTTAGAACGCCAACTTAGCTTATGGGTAGAACGTTTAATCAGCCAAGGGGAAAGCGCGATCAATGATACCGCCAGACAATATCCAGCAGCAGATCGTCACACCTTAAGACAAGCTGTTCGCGCAGCCGTTTTTGAGCAAGAAAACACACCAACAGAATCAAAAGCCAAACAACGATTATTAACGTATTTAAGAGAAGCCGTTTTGTTGTCACAGTAAAAATATGGTAATCAAATTTATGTGATTTTTGCCTAAAACTAATTAGGACTCATGACTTGGTATAATAACTCACTTAAACTATTACCATAACTAAAAATATTTAACTAAGGATAACTAGAAAATGACTGAGTTATTTAACCAAGCACTACAAGCCCAACTCGCTAACAAATTAACTCTCGCTTTAACACTTTACAAGCAACTATTAGCCACTCAACCAACACACAAGGATAGTTTATTCAATGCTGGTCTAATTTGTGCTCAAATACAAGACTTTAATCAAGCTATATATTATTTAAGTCAAGCTGCTTCTATTCAAAAAAATGCGGCTATCTGTAGTTTGCTTGGCTTATCTTACATGAATACTCAGCAATCTAAAAAAGCAATTGCTTATTACCAAGAAGCAATTATATTTGATGACCAAGAATATATGGCACATAACCATCTTGGTATACTTTATTGCCAAAATCATGAATATAAAAAAGGAATTCAATATTTAAAAAAATGTAATTAAAAACATCTTTGGCTGAAGTATGATTTTTGTCCACTTTTTGTGCAGCCAGCTTTAAATAAATGAATATATTATTCAGCAGAACATGAATATCGTATATTAATGTTGCTGTACTCATATCGAGCTCCATCACCTTATCTAGCTTCATATTAAGCTTGCTCACATAAGGCTCTATAACACTTTTAAAAAATACTAATCTACTCATCTCTCCC
>NZ_CALETI010000185.1 GCF_937920075.1 uncultured Agitococcus sp. | reverse complement strand
CTCTTCCGATCTTAAGCCACGTTTTCATAAATAGATTTAGGAAAGGGATTTGGCTTTTGAAACACCATACCTACACGACGACGTAGGCTAGTAATATCCATACCACGATCAAAAATATCATTACCATCTAGTAAGATTTTGCCATCAATACGACAACCATCAACCAAATCATTCATGCGGTTAAAAGTACGTAATAAGGTTGATTTACCACAACCCGAAGGGCCAATAAACGCGGTCACACGCTTACGAGGAATGGTCATGTTAATATCAAATAGAGCTTGTTTTTGGCCATAAAACAAATTTAGATTTTGGGTTTGTAAACAAATATCTTCATCAGCCATATTCAAGTTACGATTTTGGCGGCCTAAAGCTTCCATATCAATCGCATAAGCAGGCGTAGGAGTTGCAGATTTAGGAGCATTCATAGTTGGCTTTTCCAATTCTAAAGTCATTCTGTATTCACTCTAAACAAACTTACACTGTTAGTCAGTGTAAGTGTTGATGTTTAAGACTCAAGGGCTTTGTACTTTTCACGTAGGCGGTTACGCAAAGCAACTGCCGACAAATTTAAAGCGGCCACAATTAATACTAATAAAAAGGCCGTGGCATACACTAAAGGTCGGGCTGCTTCAACATTGGGACTTTGAAAACCCACGTCATAAATATGAAAGCCTAAGTGCATAAATTTACGCTCTAAATGGATAAATGGCGCATTTAAATCTACAGGTAAAGTTGGAGCTAATTTAACCACACCCACTAACATTAACGGGGCAACTTCACCTGCGGCACGGGCAATCGCCAAAATCATACCTGTCATAATACTGGGCATCGTCATCGGCAAAATCACACGCCATAAGGTTTCGGCTTTGGTTGCGCCTAAAGCTAACGAACCTTCTTTTAAGCTACGAGGAATACGTGACAAACCCTCTTCTGTTGACACAATCATCACGGGTAAAGTCATTAGTGCTAAGGTAATAGCTGACCACATTAACCCTGGTGTACCAAATACAGGGGCAGGCGCAGACTCAGGATAAAACAATTTATCAATATTGCCACCTAAAAAGTAAACAAAAAATCCTAAACCAAACACACCATATACAATAGATGGCACACCCGCTAAGTTGTTTACCGCAATACGCACTGTTTGCGTAATCACTCCCTGGCTGGCATATTCACGCAAATAGATGGCAGCAATAATTCCTAAAGGCGTGACAATAATGGTCATCATAAATACCATTAACACCGTACCAAAAATTGCAGGGAATACACCACCTTCAGTATTGGCTTCGCGTGGATCGTCACTCAAGAACGCCCATGCGTTATGGCCATACGCAGCTAATTTAGCAAAGACGCTCATATCATTTGGCTTATTAGCGGCAACAATTTTGCTTAAGGCAATTTCTTTCTCGGTACCATTTGCCACCACAAAAATCGCCGTGTCACGTTCCATATCACGATTTAATTGCTCTAATTTTGCCTTTAACAATTCGTACTTTTTGTTTTGCTCATCGCGTTTCGCTTGTAATTCAGCACGAGCTGCATCAGTTAATTGCTTGTCTAATTCCAACTTACGCTCTTGTAAACGTAATTTTTCGAGTTGAAAGTTAATACGACCAATTTCTCCTTTTTCAATATCGGCAATTTGGTCATGAAAATCATTGGTACGTTGTAAACGCGTTTGTAATTGTTGCCATGCTGTATCGCCATCCGCAATCACCACACCATTTTCTTTAACCGCTTTTAAACGGCCATAAAACGCGCCCCATTCATAACGCTCTAAAGCAACAATATCGGCAGGATATTGTTGATTTTGCAAATTACTGGCTAATACCCAACGAAAATCTTGGCCAGTCACATCTTTGTTACCTTGTTTAATGGAGTAACGAGTGACGGTGCTAACATTTTCAGGAATCTCAATACCTGCCTCACGCACGCGCTTAGCAGTATCCACTTTTTCGTCGTAAAGCTCGCCAATAATCGTTTCAGTTTGTCCCTGATAAGTATATTGGGCTTGCATAACATCTGAAGGCCAAAAATGCCCCAAACCACGCACAGCGATTAAACCCAAAATCCCAATGACCATAATCAGAGAAATGGCTACTGCACCCGCATTTAGCCAAACCCATGCTTCACCGCTTCTAAAATATTCACGTAACTTCATGGATTAAGCCTCATAAAGAACCATACTTTTTACGCAGACGGCTTCTCACCACTTCTGCAACAGTATTTAAAATAAAGGTCAAAACAAACAACACTAAGGCTGATAAGAATAAAATTCTAAAGTGTGTTGAACCGACTTCGGCCTCACCCATTTCTACCGCAACATTGGCTGATAAGGTACGCATCCCTTCAAAAATGTTCCATTCCATCACCGCTGTGTTACCTGTGGCCATTAACACAATCATCGTTTCGCCCACAGCACGACCAAAACCAATCATCACCGCTGAGAAAATACCAGGTGAAGCAGTTGGTAAAATAACTCTGGTTAAGGTTTGCCATTGAGTTGCACCCAAGGCTAAAGAGCCATTGGTCAAATGACGTGGTACTGCAAATAAAGCATCTTCAGCAATCGAGAAAATAGGGGCAATCACCGCAAAACCCATCGCCAAGCCAACAATTAAAGAGTTACGTTGGTCAAAGGTGATACCTGCTTCATAGGTTAACCAGTGACGAATATCACCACCAAAAAACTGCAATTCAATGGTTTGTGAGGAGGCAAAAGAAATCCAACCACCTAATAAAATGGGTGCAATTAAAATCACAGGTGCCCAACCATCAGGAATACGGTTGCGCTTTTCTAAGGGAATTTGTACCCAAATAAAACCACAAACTAAAATGATGATGGGTGTAATAATTAATAAACTGACAATACCTGGTAAATTGGCTTCTAAGGTTGGTGCTAACCATAAACCTGCTAAGAAACCTAAAATAACCGTTGGTAAAGCTTGCATTAACTCAATTGCTGGTTTGACTTTAGTGCGTAGGGCTGGAGACATAAACACAGCCGTGTACATAGCCCCTAAAATCGCTAACGGTGCAGCCAATAACATGGCATAAAAAGCAGCTTTGAGTGTACCAAAGGTTAAAGGCATTAATGACATTTTGCCTTCAAAGTCGGCATTACCAGAGGTAGATTGCCATGTATAACTTGGTTCTGGGTAAGATTCATACCAAACTTTACCCCATGCTGACTTCATAGAAATATCAGGATGTTCGGTATGTAAAGACCAAAAACTGGCACTATCTGCGGCTTGAACAAAGATTCCTTCGGAACGAGCAGACACCGACAAGGCATTAATCGGTGCATTAGCGGCTTGATGAATACCAATGGTTCGCTCGGAGGTCGTATAAAAATAACCAATTTTACCTTGGCTATCACCAGCAACAAAACCTTTACGTTTGGCTTCTGGCGCAATGGTGGTAATGGGTGCAGTACCTAACTGAAAGCTACGGATTTTTTGTAGATTAAACTTGTCTTCTTCGCTATTAACATCGCGCACCAAAAACCATTGGCTGACCGAACCTTTGTTATCACCTACCAATAACGAAATTTCACCTTGTAAGGGAATGGCTGTGGTGATTTTAGCATTACCTAAAGCCGCTTTAAGCGTTTGATAAAGCTGTGGTTGACCATCGGTAATTTTAAATACCGAAATATCAGTCTCGGTTAACACATACGCCCAACGTGCTTCTTGTCCCAAAACAATTTGACGAATGGCTTGGCTATCCACTGCCAGCCCCATATTACTGACACGCTCATAAACTTTATCTTGGCCATCTTCTTCATCCATGGCACTGCCTAAACCTAAGCCGCCCTCCTCGCTTTCCTCCTTATGCACGGCAAAGCGTTGCCACAACAATTGATTATTGGCCGTTGCCATCACTTGCAACCCATCTTCACTACCTTGTAAAGCAAACTCTGTTAAGGGTTGTGGCAAATCATTGACGATTAATGGCGTTGTACCATAAGGGAAACGTAAGCTTGGTGTCACGGTTTTACTTTTGCCATCTTCAGCAACATCAACAGCATAATTGGCTTTAAATACCAATAATTGACCATTAGATAAACCTGCACCTGCTAAGCCCTGTAACACCCCACTACGCTCAACAGTGCTGATGCTCACCCCCTGAGGTAAAGTCATTTGCTCTGATGACGTGGTTTGTCCTGTTTTAACATCAAAGTATTGCACCTCGCCTGTGGGCAATACACGAATACCTGTTTGATTGTATTCGTCCATATCAACCCAAATGGCTTGCTGTTGAGCTTGATAACTCTGCGCTTTTTCAAATTCAGCCTTTTTAAACAAAGGCCAACTTTCTACCAATAAATAGACAAAAATCAAGGTAATGGCTAACACCACAAATACGCCGCCAAAACCAATCGTTACATTAGCGATTTTGTCTTTTAGGCGACGGCGGCGGTCTAGGGCAGCCATTGTTGCTGCATCTAGGCGAACACGCTCTGGTTTACTCATACATCTCTCGAATTAATTAAACAATATTAGGGCTTACGCAGTTATCGCTTATTTGCTCACATTTCAATCGTTTTCAACGATTTTATGTTCACAAAACGCGCTAATTTCGGTGAAATGCGTAAGCCCTAAAGATTAGGACTATGCAAATTATAACAGGCTTAGACAACTTTATGACTGACCATCACTACAGCCAACACTAAAAACAAAAAGGGGCTGTCAGCCCCTTTTTATTATACAGTATTACAAACCTAGCTTCGCTCGTACTTTCTTCACTTCGCTAGCTGGTAAAGCGATGTAACCATCTTTCTCAACCACTTCCTGTCCCTGTTTAGATAATACTAATTTCACAAACTCCGCCTCTAATGGTGCTAAAGGCTTTTTCGGATGTTTGTTAACATACACATACAAATAACGTGCTAAAGGATATTTGCCTGATAAAGCATTTTTGGCGGTTGCAGCAATAAATTCGCCATCGCTGTTTTTAATTGGAACAGCTTTTACACCCGAAGTGACATAACCAATGCCTGAATAACCGACACCGTTAATCGAATTAGAAATCGATTGCACTACAGAAGCAGAACCTGGTTGTTCGTTAACGTTGGATTTAAAGTCACCTTTACACAAAGCGTGCTCTTTAAAATAACCATAAGTACCAGAAACAGAGTTACGGCCAAATAATTGTAAGGTACGGCTTGCCCAAGGGCCAGTTAAACCTGCATCACCCCATGTGTTTACCGTTTTTTCAAAACCGCACTTACGTGTTGCGGAGAAAATAGCGTCAACCATTGGCATTGATAAGCCTTTGATCGGGTTATCTTTGTGAACAAATACCGCCAAGGCATCAACAGCCACAGGAATAGCGGTTGGCTTATAACCATGTTTCTTTTCAAAGTCTTGAATTTCGTTGTCTTTCATTGCACGAGACATTGGGCCAAAGTTGGCAGTACCTTGTGCTAATGCGGGTGGTGCAGTCGAAGAACCCGCTGCTTGAATTTGAATGTTGACATTAGGATATTGCTTTTTAAAGTCTTCTGCCCAAAATGTCATTAAGTTGGCTAAGGTGTCAGAACCTACACTGGATAAGTTACCAGAAATACCAGCCGTTTTTTGATATTCAGGCATACCAGCATCTAAAGCATGGGCTGTTGCTACGCCTAAACCCAAACCTAATGCTAAAACTAAAGGTTGCAGCTTCATAAGAAACTCCTAATGAGTATGATTCTTTAAGATGATGGCATATTACGAAGGATTTATGACAGTATTATGACAATCGTGACTTTTGATGATTCAGGACTTACGCATTTCATCGAAAGCTTGTGTTGAGCGAAGTCGAAACAAGCTCGTTTTGTGAACATAAAATCGGTGGAAACGATTTTATGTTCACAAATAAGTGATCACCGCGTAAGTCCTAAATAGATATTTTGCTTGAGCTATTTAACATTGCTGCATAGAATTAAGATAATTAGCAGTTTAACCGTTATTTCAACCATATTTAATGGTTTTATACGTTCAAAATGTGCTAATTTGGGCAAAATGCGTAAGTCCTACTAATAAACAATATTGAGCTAAAACTTCCTCCGTTAGACTCAATAAAATACTGAAAACTAAAATCATTATTTTACCAGTTGACGTTTTTACTGGTGACTATCTTGCCCCATAGGGAGTGGTTGCATGACTGAGCAACAACAGAATGATATAACACAGCAAGAACATCACGATCACTCTAGTTCGTATATTCAACATCGTTTAGCGCGTCTTCAAGCGCAAAACATGATTAATCAATTTCAGTTCTTCAGCTTTATTGCTATCGTTTCTGTTGTAACCATTAGTGCTTTGTACTGGAAAGAAGATAATACTCGTTTTTTAGATACCCAATCTTGGCTCGTTTTTTCCTTATTTATTATTGGTGGTTGTATTGGCCTGATTCAATCCTTAAAAAATAACTTTAAAGAAATCAGTAATACTCGTATTGAAAAAACCATCAATTTTAGTGCCGCTCTCATGGGTAGTGTTTGGGGGCTTGCGGCAATGGTGTTTTCACCCAGTCTACCTGATGGCCATAGTAATTTAGTCGATTTTTATCGCCCTGCCCTGCTAGCCTGTTTAGTCAGTTGGCAAGCGATTGCTGCTTTGACTGCCTATTCTAGTCGTTTTGAAACCTTTATTTATTTTTCATTAGCAGCCATCATGCCTGGCTTATTTTTGTTAATGAGCTATCCATCTATTGTTAACTCTGCATTGATGGGAGTGAGTGGTTTATTTTTCTTTTTTGTCTTGTTAGCCGGTCGTCGTTTAAGTGATCTCAGTTATCAATCTTTATGGTTACAACTGCGCAATGAAGACTTAATTCACTTTTTAGAAAACTCTAAAACTTCTGCCGAATCATTAAATCAACAACTTACTCAAGAAATTCAAGATCGTCGACAAACCGAAAGCCAACTGCAAGAAATTAACCTTAATCTAGAACAAAAAGTACGCGAAAGAACTTTAGCCTTATCTGACATTAACCGTGCTCTACGCAATAGCCAAGAACGACTGACTTTAGCTATTGATGCTTCTGGCATTGGTTTGTGGGATTGGAATATGACCACCAATGAGATTTTTCATTCCAATTTTGAACAACTTTTAGGCTACTCCAAATTAGAAATGAAAAATCTTATGGGACACATGCAGGAAATTATTCATCCTGATGATTATCCTTCAGTACGTCATGCCTTAGTTCAACATTTACGCAAAAAACGACTCAATTATGAAGTCGCTTATCGCATTAGACATCGTTCTGGTTATTGGGTCTGGGTTGAGGATAATGGTCGAGTCGTTGCTTGGGATGAAAAAGGCAAACCTTTACGTTTAATTGGTACACGCCGAGATATTACGCCAGAGCGCGAAATTGAAGCAAAATTACGGTTATCCGCTTCGGTATTTGAACATGCTGCCGAAGGTATTTATATCTTAGACGAATCATTTTGCTTTTTATCGGTTAATCCTCGTTTTAGTCAAATGCTCGGCTTTAATCATGAAGAATTAGAAGGCAAAAATATTATTGACTATGTTGTCGAAACATCTGGTCATCGCCAAGCAACCTATGTAAATATCTTAAGCCAACTTAAAACCGTGGGTGATTGGCAAGGAGAATTAACTGACTACCATAAAAACGGCACACCGATTCCCCTTTGGTTACACATTACTGCTGTAGTCAATCATGATGAACATATTGTGCATTACGTGGGGATTGTTTCTGATTTAAGCCAACGTAAAGAAGCAGAAGAAAAACTCAAATATTTAGCCAATTATGATCGTCTAACAGGCTTAGCCAATCGTAACTTATTTTATGATCGCCTACACAGTGCCATTAGCAAGGGGCGCGAACAAGCCACAGGCTTTGCAATTATTCATATTGATTTAGACCGTTTTAGAACCTTAAATGACAGCTTAGGTCATGAAGTAGGTGACAATCTACTTAAAAAAGTTGCTGAGCGTATTAGTCATAGTGCTGGTGATGCCAACACTGTCGCACGTTTAGGCAGTGATGAATTTGCCTTAATGTTAGACCAAACCACCGATCATAAAGTGATTGAAAGTTTATGTGAAAAAATCATTGAGCAACTACGTAAACCCTTCAAAATTGCTGAACACGAACTTATGCTTGGTGCCTCAATTGGTGTCAGTATTTTTCCAGAACATGGCCGCGAGCTACAAATTCTGATTAATAATGCTGATCTTGCACTACAACAAGCTAAACGTATGGGTGGCAACAGCACACACTTCTTTAATTCTAATGTAAAAGCGATTTCGATTGAGCAAGTTAATTTAGAAAGTGCTTTACGAAAAGCGATTTTTCGCGATGAATTTGTAGTTTTTTATCAACCCAAATTGTGTTTAAAAAGCAATCGTATTATTGGTACTGAAGCTCTAGTGCGTTGGCAACATCCGAGTTTAGGACTGTTAGCACCTGGTCAATTTATTCCTCTAGCAGAAGAAGCTGGCCTCATTTCTGCTATTGGTGAAATAGTTTTAGATAAAGCTTGTCGTCAAACCCATGCTTGGCATAATTTAGGTTTTCAAATTACAACCTCGGTAAATGTTGTCGCCCAACAACTGCAACGAAGAAATTTACTTGATATTGTTGATCGTGTTTTATTAAATACCGAGCTTGATCCTTTAAGCCTAGAATTAGAGCTCACCGAATCTTCTTTTATGGAAGATAAAGAAATAGTACGCACTACTTTAGAGAATTTGCGTTATCGAGGCATAAAAATCGCTTTGGATGATTTTGGTACAGGCTACTCTTCTTTATCTTATTTACGTGACTTTCCGATTGATGTTCTCAAAATAGATCAATCTTTTGTGTTTAGAATTGGCCAAACCGAAAAAGACGATGCCATTGTTAAAGCTATTTTTGCAATGGGGCATAGCCTAGGTATGGATATTGTCGCTGAAGGAGTAGAAACTATTGAAAATTTAGACTTTTTAAAGGCACAAGGCTGCGACATGGTGCAAGGATATTTAATCAGTAGGCCGATTCCTGCTGAGCAATTAACAACAATGCTTAATGAAGAAGCTCACAACACCACATTAAAAAACTTGGCTTAATATCGCTAAAGTAGAGGTTGACGTTAACTAAAAAAAGCCCCTTGTGTAAATACACAAGGGGCTTTTTTATTACCAACTGGTTGTAATAATCGTTGT
>NZ_CALETI010000184.1 GCF_937920075.1 uncultured Agitococcus sp. | reverse complement strand
AATTACTCGAAATGGCTTAACGTGCTTTAAATTCCGTTTCCTGAGACGACCCCTATTACGCTTAACGAAGATAATACAGCACGCTTTAACCCCTTGTTTAACGACACAGATACAGATGGTGACAACCTCATCTTCCGTGTCTTAAGTCAACCAAGCAAAGGGCAGATTGTTGTTAATAGTGATAACACCATTAGTTACACCCCGAATGCTAACTACAGTGGTGAGGATAGCTTTACTTATCAAGTCAATGATGGTCAAGCTAACTCTAATGTTGCCACAGTACGTTTACACATTGCGGCTGTTGCTGATGCACCAATATTAACCATCAATAACAACAGCAACCCAACACGCGAATTATTCCGCACCAGTTGGGAAAGCGTGTCTGATAGAAACTACACCTCCACCTTAGTTGAACAAACTCAACTCGAAGGGTGGACACTGTTAACCAAACCCGATAACAGTCGTGGTGGTAGTAACGGTTTTGAGATATGGAGTAGCGATGACCGTATGGCTGATAGCCAAAACAAAAAGCGTACTGTGACAGCCATGATAGGTAACGGCAACAACTGGCTAGAGCTAAACAATGCCCGTAATAACATGGCACAGTCTTTAGGTATTCAACGTCAAGTTGATACCGTTGCAGGTGCAACCTATACCTTAAGCATGGATGTGGCAGGGCGTTTAGGTTATAGCAGTGATTACACCAAAATTGGCATTTATGTTGATGGTGTACGTATTGGCGACGATGACAGCACCAGCGGTAATATGGCACTGAACTGGCAAGCTAAACAATTTAGCTTTGTCGGTAATGGCCGCAAACAAACCATTCAAATTTTAGGAGAAGCCACTAAACAAGATGGCATTGGTCGTGGCATGATGATTGATGACATCATCTTGACCGAACGTTTAGCCAACAACACAGGCTTAGAAGATATATCAATAAAGCTCTCAGCAATTAGCGCACGTTTAAAAGATGACGATGATTCAGAAACCTTAGCCTTAACCATTGAAGCGATTCCTGTGGGTGCAACCTTAAGCGATGGCACACGCAGCTTTACGGCAACAAGTACCAATCGTACCGTAAATATCACGACATGGAATTTAAGCAATTTTAGCTTAACGCCACCTAAAGATTTTAACGGCACCATTAACCTACAGGTAAAAGCCACAGCGACTGAAAGAAGCAATGGCAGCACTGCTAGCACCACCGAGACATTAACTGTCAAGGTATTGCCTGTCAATGATGCACCTATTGCTCAAAACGCCACCTTTACCGTCCAACGTAATGGCAGTGTACGCATTGATTTTAGTCAATTGGTGAGTGATGTTGATGGTGATATTTTAAGCCTCATTCCAAACTCACCAAGTAGAGGCACATTAAGCAAAAACAGTGATGGCAGTTATACCTACACACCAAGACGTAACTATACAGGCACTGACAGATTTACTTATACGGTGAATGATGGCACAAGCTGTGTACAAGCCACGATTAGCTTAGTGGTACAAAACCCAAATAATGACGATGATGACTGTCATCGTCAAAGTATTACCATCCAATCGGTGTATGCGAATAACACAGCAAACAATACGCCAAGTTATGTTGTCATCAATAACAATTCAACTAGCCCTAGCAGCAGTATTGTCAATTGGGATATATTTGCACCACAAGTAGGCATTACTTTACAACCGCAAATGTTGACCAGCCAAGAGGAAGAAACGAATTTGGCGGTGTTAACAGGGTTGGTGGTGAAGAAGGGTTAAGGTATAAATAAAACTTTAGTAACATTTATTTTAGGA
>NZ_CALETI010000183.1 GCF_937920075.1 uncultured Agitococcus sp. | reverse complement strand
GCCATTATCGGCACAGAGCTTAATGATGAATTAATCGGTACAACGAATAACGATTATATCGCTAGTTTGGCAGGTGATGATGTATTAAATGGTGATGCAGGTATTGATACGATTGAAGCGGATTTAGGTAATGATACGTTGAATGGTGGATTGGATAACGATTATTTATATGGAGGAGAAGGAAATGATGTATTGAATGGAGATGAGGGTAATGATGAGTTATATGGAGATGATGGAGATGATACCTTAAGTGGAGGTTTAGGGATTGATTTGTTAAAGGGAGGTTTAGGGAATGATATTTTATATGGAGGAGATGCAGGAGGTAGTTTGTTTGGTGAAGGAGGCAATGACCAATTATATGCCAGTAATAACACTCAAAACCCATGGATATCTACTAATTTAGATGGAGGAGAAGGGGATGATGTTTTAACAGGAGGTATAGGGCAAGATACTTTATCAGGTGGTAATGGTAATGACACCTTGTTTGGGGGAGATGGCGATGATTACATACGTGAATATGGGAGTGGAGTCAAATTTATAGATGGTGGTAAAGGCAATGATTCAATAGAAGTTTATGGTTATATAGCTGATGGGCAAGTTGGTCATACGGTGATTGGAGGAGAAGGAAATGATTATATTAATGGAGGTAGTGGATATTTTTATGGTAATGAAGGTAATGATAATATAAGTGGTAGTGGTTTATTAGATGGTGGGGTGGATAATGATAGCCTAAGAGGTTTAGGCAATGCAGATACCTATATTTTTGGACGAGATTATGGTGTTGATACAATTACCGACCAGCCTATTTACATCTTAAGTGATGGCACAACACAAGGTATGACTAATACCATTCAATTATTAGAGGGCGTTGTTGAGTCGGATATTATTTTGAATCGCATTGGGCCGAATTTACTATTGTTGATACAAGGTACAACAGACCAGTTAATTATTAATAACTATTTTAATGGGCAAGTATATCCTCCATCTGCTGGATTAGGCTTCATAGAAATTTCTTATCAAAACTTCAACATCCAATTTAATAATGGCACAACGTGGGATAAAACCGCTATTCGTGCCAAAGTCCTCGAAACCGCCATTATTGGCACAGCAGGCAACGACACCCTTGTTGGTGGAGACACCAACGACTCTATCAGTGGTGGTGCAGGTAATGACAGCATTGATGCAGGCGCAGGTAATGACCTGATTGAAGGTGGTACAGGGGCAGATACCCTCAATGGCGGTGCTGGTGATGATACCTATGTTGCCGATGGCTCAGACACCATTAACGAAACACCTGATGGTGGTACAGACACCATACAAACGCCTGATGATATTACTTTACCCGATAATGTTGAAAATCTAAATCAAACAGGGTCAGGCAACACAACAGGTACAGGCAACAATCTTGATAATACTATGACAGGCAATACAGGTAATAATCAACTCGATGGCACAGCAGGTAATGACACCTTAACGGGTGGTACAGGTGCTGATACATTGCTTGGTGGTTTGGGTGATGATGTATTAAATGGCAGTGATGGTAATGATGTATTTATTGGAGGTGCAGGTAACGACATTATTTCAGGTGGCAGAGGCAGCGATACCGTTTACTTTAATTTAGGTGATGGTAACGACATCATAGACAATCAAACAGATGATATTAATACAACCACAGATGTTTTAGTGTTTGGGCAAGGTATTGCATTAAATGATTTAACCTTTATGCGTTATAACAATAGTGCTGATTCTACCGTGCTAATTAATGGTACAACCGACAGTATTTTAGTCAAAAACTATTTTAGCCAACCCCAGTATTACAACAATATTCAACTGCATTTTGCCGATGGTACAGTCGTCACTTATCAGCAGCTTTTGCATATGGGCTATGTTAATCAAGGTGATGATAGCAATAATGCTCTCAATGGTTTTTGGGGAAATGATACGCTGATTGGCGGTTTAGGAGATGACACGTTAATAGGAGGTTTAGGTACAGATAGTTATCAATTAGGCTTAGGTGATGACACAGTTATATATCACTACAATCAAGATGGTGGAGATTATGTTGCTGACGATTTAACAAACGAGCAAATAAATGCTGGCATCAGCGATGGTATTGATACTTATAAAATATTCAATGTTCCTAATTCCCCAGTCATTCAATTTGGTATTGAGGCTAATACCGAGCGTTATCCAAATTTGGTACTAACAATTGGAGATAATAATGTTAATTTAGGCACTCAGTTTGCGGATGATTGGCGAGATTCAGTATCAGTTGGATGGCAAGGTATTTATATCGAAAATTTCTTTACGCGTAATCCCGCAGGTTCAAATAATGGAACTCCTGTATTAACGGCGGCATCCGCTCAAGATGTGTTTGTTTTTTACTCTGATGATGGCGTGACTGAAATTAATCGTCTCACTGGTCAAGAAATTTACGACTTTTATTTTGCTCCACAAAATCATGCACCTGCTCAAACCGAAGCTCTTGCCATTTTAGCAAATGGCATAGAAGATACTACATATACATTATTTGCCAGTGATTTATTACAAGGCTACACCGATGCTGATGGTGATACGTTAAGTGTGATCAATTTACAAGCAACTCATGGTAGCTTAGTAGATAATCAAAACGGCACTTACTCTTTTACACCCAATGCTAACTTTAATGGCGCAGTCAATTTAAGTTATCAGGTGAGTGATGGACACGGTGGCATAGCTGAGGCAAGCAATAGCTTTGTTTTAGATGCAGTAAATGATATACCGTTTATATCTAATATGAGTGGTGAAGTGGGTGAGGATGGATTTATCACAGGTGGAGGAGGATATTATGATGTAGAGGGAGATGTGCTAAGTTATCGTATTATTGGAGATGTTCCTGAGGGGTTTGTGTTAGACGGCAACAACGGTGCATTTGGGTTTTCTTACACACCAACAGTAGCAGATCAAACTTTAAAAGTAGGTGAAAGCAAGCAGCTTAGTGTTCAATATGTGGCTAATGATGGTCAAGCAGACAGTTTACCTGCAACAATTCAAATAACTATTAATGGCGTGAATGATGCTCCAACAGGTAGTGCAATTGTTACATTGCCAAACGCGACGGCAAACACCACCTACACTCTATTAGCTACTGATTTACTGCAAGGCTTTAGTGATGTTGATGGCGATGTATTAAGCATCATCAATTTACAAGCGACGAATGGTGTTTTAACAGACAATCAAAATGGTACTTACAGCTTTACACCAGATGCCAATTTTAATGGCACGGTTGACTTGAGCTATCAAGTAAGTGATGGACGTGGTGGCATAGCCGAAGCTGCTAAGAGTTTTGTTTTAAGTGCGGTCAATGATTTACCTGTATTAACAGGTGTCCAAGCT
>NZ_CALETI010000182.1 GCF_937920075.1 uncultured Agitococcus sp. | reverse complement strand
AGTCAGCAGATGTAAAATTTTTTCTGTCAAAATCGGCAAATTGACCTGTCCGCCATGCGTATGTCCTGCCAACATAACAAATGGCTGAGTGAGCTTTGGTAAATACTCTAAACTTTCAGGATTATGAGTTAATAACAGTAAAGGTTTATCTTGTTGTTTTAAGGCATTTAGGCGTATTTCTTTGGTAGCCAAAGGTAATAAATCGGCTAAACCCACCAAACGCACTTTACCCAAATCTAGCGTAGTTGCTTCAATAGGCCGAATGTTATTGGCAATTAAAGCTTGTTTTAACTCTTTTGCTAAAGGAGGGCCTGGCATTTCTTCGTCATGATTACCTGGTACAGAGTAAATAGGATGTTTTAGTTGTTTAAACGGTGCAAGCTGCTCTGTTAATGAAATATTTTTAGCTGGCTCATACGTCCAATCGCCCGCCACCAACACCATATCCACCTCTAAGGTATTGAGTTTATTGACTAAACGTTGCATTTGCCAAGGCGTTGAATATAAACCATAGTGCATATCACTAATTAATGCTATTTTTAACGAATATCCCGTTTTTATGGTTGATTCTTTCACTAGCAACAAATTAGGCTCAATAAAACGCGCATAGATTCCTAAAACACAGCCTATTACAGCAATCAACATAAAACCTATCGATACTTGTTTATGCTTAAAGCCCCAAATCACTAATGCCAAAAAAAAGGGCATAATATAGCTTTGGTAATACAAAAAAGCCTTTAGAAATGTAAGCTCTTCATTACTTGGCCACGCATTTGCTGTCATTTGCCATGCAAACATCGTCAACACCATCATGAATATGACGAGTAATCCTAAATAAATATGCTGCTTTTTAGCCACGTTTGCTGCTCTAAAAAAATTAATGATGTCTGAGTCTTGTTAAAAACAGTCGATTAAAGAAATCTGCTACTATAGATGCCCTCGCACGACATGATAAGACTTGGGATATTGTATGCAAAAATTGGTCATCGCCACAGGTAATCAAGGTAAATTACACGAATTACAAAGTTTATTAAAAGATTATCCTTATGAATTAGTCACCCAAAAATCGTTGGGGATTACTGATGCTGATGAAACAGGCTTAACCTTTGTTGAAAATGCGTTAATTAAAGCGCGTCATGCGGCCAGTATTTCGGGTTTACCTGCATTAGCCGATGATTCAGGGTTGTGTGTGGATGTGATGAATGGTGGGCCGGGTATTTATTCGGCACGTTATGCAGGGGCAGGCGCAAAAGATAGCAGCAACAACGAAAAATTGCTGAATGATTTGCTGCCCTTTCGTGGTCAAGCACCACTCAAAGCGCAATTTGTTTGTGTTTTAGTGTTTTTGCGTCATGCCAATGATCCTTTACCAATTATTTGCCAAGGCATTTGGCATGGCGAAATTTTGCCAGAAAAACGCGGCGAACATGGTTTTGGTTATGATCCATTATTTTGGTTGCCTGAGCGAGCTTGTAGCAGTGCCGAACTTGAACCGAGTTTAAAAAATCAAATTAGCCATCGTGGTCAAGCGATGAGTCAATTAAAAGCAGCATTGGCAACATGTGAGTTTTAAGGAGATATTCAATTGCAAGGATGCAAAAAATCACTCCAACACTGCATTGACTCTCGATAACTCCACCAAAAACTCGTAGGCGGATTGAGGGGTCATGCTATAAGGATTAAATTGGCGTTCACGCGAATACTTTAGCACCATGCCACCACTAATATTCATTGCAGGAATATGTCCCATATACCAATCATCAAATTGACGATATAAAATGTCTTGATACATCAAAATCACAGGCCGTACATGACGTTTATCCATGGCGATTTTTTGATATAAGTGATTAACTTCGTCTCGACCACCTTCCAAGCACTGCAAGTAATAATAATTGCTATAACACAATACGCCTGTAATATCGTGTTTACGATTATTTCTCATAGATACCTCAATAATATCTTGGGCATCTTGCTCATTAAAGGGCGAAGCAAATTGGCTGGCATAGACCAAACGAATTAGTGGCATATAATGACACTCTATATTAAAAACTAATAATCTCAGTTTAGCTTTAATATAAAGAATTGTTGATTGAACAAAGCTAGGTCGTTATTAATTGTTGTGTACTGACACCGTATTTTGGTCAGTACACAAATAACCATTAATTAATAAACTTAACTCGCTAAGCCAAAAATCTGTTCTAACTCCTCTAAAGCATCACGACTATACACGGCTAAACGTTGAAGATGCGGCACAGTATCTCGACAACCAATAAAACCAAAATTTAGCGTATCGACATAAGTCACAACGGTAATATTGAGGCCATAACCCAAAAATGGAATCGAGACAGGATAATAAGAATCCAAACGATAACCTCTAAAATACAAGGCTTTATCAGGGCCGGGTACATTAGAAATCGCTAAATTAAAGGCTGGACGTACTCGCCCTGCTGCACCGGGAATTTGTGACAACAACATGGGTGCCATTAACATACTACTAAACTGCATAATCGACGATTTAGACATGCCTTGTAGCTGTTCTTTAGCTTTGGTGGTTGAATGAATAATGGCATTGATGCGTGTTAATGGATCAGCAATATCGGTTGCCAATGATGCCAAAATTGCGCCTACTGCATTACCGCCACCGGGGTCATCTTTGGGGCGAATATTGACAGGCAACATTGCGGTTAATGCTTCATTAGGTAAAGTTTCTTGCTCTTGCAAAAAGCGACGTAACGCACCTGCACAAATGGCTAACACCACATCATTGAGTGTACCATGTGCCGCTTTGGCAACAGCCTTTAAGCGTTCAGTCGCAAATTGTTGGGTGGCAAAACGACGATTGCGGCTAATTTTTTGGTTTAACGGCGATTTGGGTGCTTGCATTGGCACAACCAATTCACGCTTATCTTGACGCGCTGCTTTAATCACTTCCGCTAATGCACGGCCTGCGCCACGTGTCGCATCTAATTGTGATTGCACACCTTGCCACAAATGTTCGAGGGTCGGGGCTTGCTCGTCATGTTGTTTAGGCGCACGTGGTATGGGCGGTAAGACAAAAAATAACGGCGTATCTCTTTCATCAGGATTGGTAGAAAAACTACGGGATAAAATTTTGATGCCTGTATAACCATCAATTAACGCATGATGTACCTTAAAATAAATGGCAAAGCGGCCACCTTCTAAACCTTCAATAAAATGCACTTCCCACGGTGGACGATGAAAATCAATACTATGGCTGTGTAAACGTGACACCAAAATGCCTAATTCGCGTTCATCACCGGGTGAGGGCAAAGCCGAACGGCGAATATGATATTCCACATCAAATTGTTTATCTTCAACCCATGCTTGTAAAGGATGTGCCAAAAACTCAGGAT
>NZ_CALETI010000181.1 GCF_937920075.1 uncultured Agitococcus sp. | reverse complement strand
GGTAGTGATGTTGGTTTTGATTTGTGGGTGTCATGGTCGGCATTAAGTAGCAAACATGATGCGAGAATGATGCGTAAAAAATACAACTCGTTTGGTAAGTGGTCAGGTGTGCGTGTGACTATGGCCAGCGTGTGTTGGCACGTTAAGCAGCAAGGCGGTGTCGTGGCTTCAGTGTTTGATACCTTGCGTGGCGAAGCGCAAGGCGCGAAAGGATATAGTGATTACCTTGCGTTAAAGAAGCGCATTTGTGCGATGAATGATAGCGTTTTGCATGATGATATGCGTTCAACTTTAGCGGCTGATATTGTTGCAGCTTGCGGCAAAGAAATCGGACTAAGCAAAAGCGAGATTAAAAAGGCGTTTTGTTTTGATGGTGGTGGTTTTGAAAAGTCGGGCGATGTTGTGGTGGCATCACCTGACTGGCTCAATGATTGGGTATATGTCGAGAAGTTGTGCGAGTTTGCAAACACACGTCTAAATTATAGCATAAAGCGCGAGGCTTTTAACGCTAAATACAATCGTATGGAAGATGTTAAAAATGCTGAGATGTTAGCGAGCGACTATGCTTTGACGTGTTGTGAGTTATTAACTTGTGTCGATAAAATGTATTGGCCTAGTTTTGGCGTGACGTTTGAATATGATAACAAGCTCATGCTCAATTCTTATGTTGATAGCGGTTATAAATCGGTGACAATTGATGATACCAACAAACACGCGATTGACTTGTTTTTAACGCACATTAGCAACGTTTTGGTAGATGAGCGTGAACAGCGTATTTTAATTGATTGGCTTGCCTATGTAGTGCAGAACGCAGGTAAACGCATTAACTGGGCGATTTTATTACAAGGGGCGCAAGGTACTGGCAAAAGCTATTTTGCTAAGGTGCTTGAGTGGGTGCTTGGTAGCAATGCCAAAAGCCTTGACCCTAGTGCATTGGGCGAGCGTTTTACAGGGTGGGCGCATGGTGCGGTGGTAAATATCGTTGAGGAAATACGCATCAAGGGCGATGATAAGTGGCGCATCATGGACAGGCTAAAGCCGTTTATTACTAATAGCATGATTCAAATTGAGGAAAAGGGGCGCGACCATCGTACAGTACCAAACTTCACAAACTATCTGTTATTGACCAATTATAAGGACGCTTTGCCGATAACTAATGATGATAGACGTTTTTGTGTGATGTATGGGCGAATCCAAAACGAGAGCGAGCTATTCGACTATTTTGGCGGTCGTGATGCAACAGGTGACTATTTTGAATATCTATTTGCTGAGAGTGAGAAACACGCAGGGGTAATAAAAACCTTTTTGTTAAAGTACAAAATAAGCGATGATTTTAAAGCCAGTGGGCGCGCACCTGATACCAATTCAAGACGTTTAATGATTCAAGCAAGTGTGTCGCCTGAACAATGCAGCGTTGAAGATTTAATCAATAA
>NZ_CALETI010000180.1 GCF_937920075.1 uncultured Agitococcus sp. | reverse complement strand
ATCTACACAGGCGAAGACACTCTTTCCCTACACGACGCTCTTCCGATCTAATTCACGGCGTTGTTCGGGATTTGCTTGACGTAAACGTTCACGTAATGCTCGACGTTCTTCAATAGATAATGATTGCCATTTTTCACGCATGATTTCACGTTGTTCAGGTGGTAATTTTTTAAACCAACGCCATTTGCGTTTAATTTCTTCTTGTTCGTCAAGAGGCAATTTGGCAAATTCTTGGTATTTAGCAAGCAATTTTTGGCGTTTTTCAGGTGAAAGTTGCTGCCAACGCTCAAAACGTTGTTTCGCCTCATTTTTATCTTCGTCTGATAAGCTTTGCCAGTGATCAATACGTTTAGCAATAGCTGATTGCTTATCAGCAGGTAGCTTATCCCAGTTATCTTTTAGATTCATCAAAGCTTCTTGCGAAGCTGGGGGTAAATCTTGCCAACGAACACCCTCTGCCCAGCTTGATGCGCTAATTAAGAGTAAACTGATGATTAAAAAACGTTTCATTGTTTAATCTCCTTGGTGTTATTAGCAGACTGTTGACGTTGATTGTTTGATTGAGTTTGAGCATTATGGGTGTTTGATTCTAGCTCCTGATGTGCCGCATCAAATAATTCGGGTTGTTCACCAAACTCTAATAAATAATCAATAAAAGCAGGGTCTAAAGCGGGTTGTGCATAAGCTACGGGTGTTAACAAGCAACTCAGTAATAGGCTTGTCTGCCATTTTTTCATTGTTCTTCTCCTAGAACCATGAGCATATCCATATCTTCTAATAGTTGGGGGTCAACAGAAGTATGAATAGCGACTGCTTTTGTTTGTTGAGAATGAGTGCTTTGCTGAATTAATTTAGGGCTGAAAATGACCATAGTTACGGTGGCCGCAATCGCTAAGCTGCCGCCCAAATACCACCATTTTTTTTGCTGTTGACGATTTTGTAAGTGTTGTTGACGTTGGCGTTGGGCTTGTTCTGCCAACAATTGTAGTTTGTCATCAAATTCGTGAGCTTGTTGGCTATGTTGATCTAGGCTTTGGCAAATATGAGCGACCATCATCTCATCTTTGCGTGTGTTATGGCTCATGATGTTTCTCCGCCAACATTTGCTTGATTTAACGCTGAACGCAGTATGCTTAATGCTCGGCTATAATGTGTTTTTACACTACTTTCGCTACAGCCCATAATTTGAGAGGTTGTTTGAATATCTAAACCTTCCCATGCCCGCAATAAAAAAGCTTGTTGTTGTCGTTCTGGTAAAGTGCTTAACACCTGTTGTACTAATTTAATATCACTCGCATTGGCTAAGAGTTGCGCAGGATTATCTTCATAACTATTAGCGATTTGCTCAAAGGGATTGATTTCATCCTCATCATCAATTGTATGACTACTAAACCATGTTAACCATTTACTACGACGAGCTTGTTTTCGTTTCCAATCAGTAATTTGGTTGCGTAGAATGCCATAAAATAAAGGTGTCCATTGTTCGCTAGGTTTATCACTATAGTGATTGATAAATGAGAGCAAACTATCTTGCACAATGTCTTGGCTTTGATGATGAAAATTAGTCGCTAGCTCGGTCATTACTAAAGCTCGGCGACCAATTTCTTTTAGCCATTGTTGTATGGTTAATGGGGCTGGACGTGTCGACATCGTATTATTCTTTGTGTGAAGAAAGTCATTATCATGACTTTCTTTCAATACTATGTTTTTAAATATAGGACTTACGCATTTCACTGAAATTAGCGCGTTTTGTGAACTAAAAATCGCTAAAAGCGATTGTTTAGTGAGCAAATAAGCAATAACCGCGTAAGTCCTAAAATAGTCCATGACCATAAGCCATTGTGTGTCCATAGGCAAGCATCTTTTGGCACTCTGTTAATTTGCACTCGTTTGTGGATTGAGTTGATGCGTGACACTATGTTGTTTGCTTTCACCGTTAGGCGTATTGATTGTGGTGGTTTTGGTGACCGTACCTGCTTCTTTATCAACAACACCAGTCACTTGCTTGCTACCTGTTTTTCCATCAGCTGTAGTAAAACTATGACTACGGTTAAAGCCATCTTCTGTTTTTTGGCTGGTGCTAGTATTGCTATAGCTTTTGCCATCAAATGTTGTACCTGACATGGTACGAGTATGTGTACCAGTTTCTTTATCATTAACAACAGTGATATTTTTAGTAGCAGTTTGGCCTGCACCATTTGTTAATGTACTATTACGAGTAAAACCATTGTCAGTGGCTGTTTGTGTGGTTTCACGTTTGACTGTTTCACCATTAGCTAAGGTGCGAGTGCTAGTTTCACTAAAATTTTGACGTTTAGCAGCACGTTCGCGTCCCATCTCACCTTGATGTGGACGAGCATGCTCCATACGTTGGCCTCCACCAAATCCACCTTCGCGAGCAAAAGTTTGTTGAGTGATAGTGGCTAATACAGCGGCTAAAATTAAAGCGTGACCTTTTGTCATGATCGTTCTCCAGTATTTGAGTTGAACATACAAAAAAGAGCTAAGTATGTTGCTACTGTAAAAAACGTCTGATTTAAAATAAAGTTGACAAAAAAAATTAAAAATACATAAAATTTTTGCTAATATTTTTTAAGTTTATAAATTATAAGCGAATTTTTATGTTGAATATTGTGCTGTTTAGACCAGAGATTGCAGGAAATACAGGAAATATCATTAGATTATGTGCTAATACTGGTGCAAATTTACATCTGGTTAAACCCTTAGGTTTTGATTTGGAAGATAGCAAATTACGTCGTGCAGGTTTAGATTATCATGAATGGGCAAGGGTACAAATTCATGATAATTGGTCTGCCTGTTTGCAACATATTCAACCCAAACGCATTTTGGCTTTTAGTGCTAGAGCTAAGCAAAATGCCTATTCTGTTGCTTATAATGAACAAGATTTATTGTTATTTGGCCCAGAAAGTACAGGTTTAACGCCTGAGATGATGACTGAGTTAAATTTGAATGCAGAGCAGTTTGTCAAGTTGCCAATGAAGGCAGGCCGCAGTTTGAATTTGTCCAATGCGGTAGCAGTGACTGTTTATGAAGCATGGCGGCAATGTCATTTTTGCGGAGCAACAGAATAAGCCTTAAATTCTAAGCCAGAAATATGAAACTGATGAGATTCAAATTGCACTGTCGTATGGGGAGTAATTTGTTGATAAAAATTATCGCTGACTAAAATTTCATTTTTTTCGGCAAGATCTTCACCCAATTTATAGGCAATATTGACAGCATCACCATAACAGTCTTGCTGTGGAATGGTTAAGATACGACCAAAATCTAAACCAATGCTGACAGGTGTATCTTGTTGTTGACATTGTTGACGAATGTCAATGGCGGCTAATAAGGCTTGTTGGCAATCATCAAAAGTAGCCATCAGATTATCGGCACTATATTTAACTAACTCTCCGTTATGTTGGCTAATTAATGGTTGTGTGCAGTGTTGCATTTTTCGGATTTTCGCTAAATAGGCAATAATGCCTTGACGACGCACTGTTAAAGAAAACCCACTCATATCTAGAGCCAAAACCGCTTTATGAAAGCCATACTGTTGCCATATTTGTGTTTCTAACTCATCTTTTTGTTCGGGATGTGCATTAAGACGATCAATCAGGCCAAAGAAATTTTGCATGATTTACCTACCTCCAATTTTTAAACAATTGCAATAGCACTGATTTAAGAATATCACAAACAGGTGCTTAAAAAACAAACTGACAAGATTGCGCCCCGAGCTGTTTTAACGGTATAACCCTGTTAATCATAAAATAAAACACGGAGGGGCGTATGACTCAGCATAAAATATATAATGATATTGATTCGGTAGAAACCCAAGAATGGTTAGAAGCTTTTGAATCAGTGGTTGAGCGCGAAGGTGTAGAGCGCGCCAAGTTTTTATTACAAGCTTTAACTGCTCATGCTAATCGTTTTGGTGTGCAGCTAAGTCGTTTAAATACGCCCTATATTAATACCATTTCTCCCCAAGAAGAACCGATGTTAGCAGGCGATCCTTATATGGAGCGTCGAATCCGCTCGTTGATTCGTTGGAATGCTTTGGCTATGGTGATGCGTGCCAATGATAATGATGACGAGTTAGGTGGACATATTGCTACCTTTGCTTCGAGTGCTACTTTATATGATATTGGTTTTAATCATTTTTTTCGTGCGCCACACGACACCTTTGGTGGCGATTTAATTTATTACCAAGGCCATTCTTCACCCGGTATTTATGCGCGTTCTTATTTAGAAGGGCGAATCAGTGAGGCACAATTAGAAAACTTTAGACGTGAAGTCGATGGCAAAGGCTTATCGAGTTATCCGCATCCGTGGTTAATGCCCGATTATTGGCAATTTCCAACAGTGTCGATGGGTTTAGGGCCGATTATGGCCATTTATCAAGCTCATGTGACTAAGTATTTAATTAACCGAGAATTATTGCCCGAACAACAACGCAAAGTGTGGGCGTTTTTAGGTGATGGCGAAATGGATGAGCCAGAATCTTTGGGAGCTATTGCCTTAGCAGGCCGAGAAAAACTCGATAATTTAGTGTTTGTCATTAATTGTAATTTACAGCGTTTAGACGGGCCAGTGCGCGGTAATGGCAAAATTATTCAAGAGTTGGAGTCCGTATTTAGAGGCGCAGGTTGGAATGTGATTAAAGTAGTGTGGGGGCGCAAATGGGATAATTTGTTGGCCAACGATACCACAGGCGTTTTAAAGCAACGTATGGAAGAATGTGTCGATGGTGAGTATCAAGCCTTTAAAACTCATGGTGGCGCGTATACCCGCGAGCATTTTTTTGGCAAATATCCTGAATTAAAAGCGATGGTTGAACATTTAACTGATGAAGAGATTTATCAGTTAAATCGTGGTGGCCATGACCCGTATAAAGTGTATGCCGCTTATGCCAAAGCGATGGCTCATCAAGGCCAGCCAACCGTTATTTTGGCCAAAACCGTCAAAGGTTATGGTACAGGTGCAGGCGAAGCGGTCAATAAAACACACCAATTAAAGAAGCTCGATTTAGATTCGCTTAAAGCCTTCCGTGATCGTTTTGATATGCCATTTAGTGATGAAGAGCTAAAAAAAGTACCGTTTTATCGTCCTTCAGAAAATAGCCTAGAATTACGCTATATGCACGAGAGACGGCAAAAATTAGGCGGCTATTTACCCAGTCGAGATAATCAAGCTCATCCATTAGTTGTGCCTGAATTAGCGCAGTTTGACAGTGTATTGCAAGGTTCAGAGCGCGCCATTTCAACTACCATGGCATTTGTGCGTTTGTTAAATATTTTGCTCAAAGACAGCCAAATAGGTGAGCGAGTTGTACCCATTGTGCCTGATGAAGCACGGACTTTTGGTATGGAAGGTATGTTTAGACAAATGGGCATTTATTCCCATGTTGGTCAGTTATACACACCCGAAGACTCAGCGCAAATGATGTATTACAAGGAAGATAAAAAGGGCAGAATGCTCGAAGAAGGTATTAATGAAGCAGGGGCGATGAGTGCATGGATTGCAGTTGGCACGTCTTATTGTATGCACCGTTTGCCGATGATACCGTTTTATATTTTTTATTCGATGTTTGGTTTTCAACGTATTGGTGATTTGGCATGGGCGGCAGGTGATATTCAAGCTAAAGGCTTTTTGTTAGGTGCAACCAGTGGCCGTACCACCTTAAATGGTGAAGGTTTGCAGCATCAAGATGGTCATTCCCATTTATTAGCCAGTACCATTCCCAATTGTGTGGCCTATGACCCTTGTTATGCTTATGAATTGGCAGTGATTATTCAAGATGGTTTACGCCGCATGTATCAACAAAATGAATCGGTGTTTTATTACTTAACAACCATGAACGAAAATTATCCGCATCCTGCTATGCCAAGTGGTGTAGAAGAGGGTATTCGTCGTGGTTTATATCTGTTAAAAGCCGCACCCGAAGGGCATGGTCATCAAGTGCAATTATTGGGTTCGGGCGTCATTTTACGCGAAGTAGAAGCGGCTGCTGAGTTATTAATGAATGTCTATGGCATTCGTGCTGCGGTTTGGAGTGTGACCAGTTTTAATGAGTTACGCAAAGAAGCTTTAGCTTGTGAACATTGGAATCATTTGCATCCTTTAGAAGCACCGAAAGTGCCGTGGGTGACACAGCAACTTCATGCAGTTAAAGGCGCAATTATCGCTGCCAGTGATTATATGCGTATTGTCTCAGAACAAATTAGAGCCTTTTTACCCCAAGGTTTACCCTATATCACCTTAGGTACAGATGGTTTTGGTCGTTCGGATAGTCGAGAGAAATTACGCGAGCATTTTCAAGTGAATCGTTATTTTATTGCTATTGCTGCGCTCAATGCTTTAGCGGATGATGGTGTGATTGGTCGGAGTGTGGTGCAAGACGCTTTAGAGCGTTTTGAGATTAATGTTGACAAACCGTTTGCACCCACTATCTAAGGAGAGAATAACCATGACTACACAAACGATTTACGCACCCGATTTAGGTACAGACAGCGCGGACGTGATAGAAGTTTTAGTTAAGGTTGGCGATCAAATTAGCATTGATACACCATTAATGGTCTTAGAGTCTGCTAAAGCGAGTATGGAAGTGCCGAGTAGTTTAGCGGGTACGATACAAAGCATTGAGGTAAAGGTTGGTGATAAAATTAGCGAAGGCAAGGCTTTAATTCAAGTGACAGTGGCAGGTGAACAATCAGCAAATAACAATCAACCACAAGCACAAGACATTCATCAGCCCAACACTAATCATGCCTCAATACCAAGCGAGCCAAAACCAGTTATAGCACATCAAGAAATTAAGCAAGATCAACAAAGGCAAACCACAAAAATGCTTGCGGTACATTGTGGCCCAGCCGTCAGACGTTTAGCGCGTGAGTTGGGGGTTGACTTACAACAAGTAACAGGCACGGCAGCAAAAGGCCGTATTGTTAAAGAAGATATACATCAGTTTGTCAAACAAGCATTAAACACACCAGCACCAGTGCATACACAAGCTGTGAATCCAACGGTATCAGGATTGCCCATCTTGCCTGACATTGATTTTAGTAAATGGGGTGAAGTTGAGTTTAAAGACCTAAGCAAAATTCAAAAATTATCGGCACAAAATTTACATCGGGCATGGTTACATATTCCTCATGTGACTCAATTTGATGAAGCCGATATTACTGATTTAGAAGCGTTTAGAGTCTCTCAAAAAGATAGTTTAAAAGCCCAAGGCGTAAATTTAACCTTATTAAGCTTTTTAGTGAAAGCTTGTGCATATGTGTTAGAAAAAATGCCTAAGTTTAATAGCTCGTTAAGTAAAGACGGGGAGCAGTTAATTAT
>NZ_CALETI010000179.1 GCF_937920075.1 uncultured Agitococcus sp. | reverse complement strand
GACACTCTTTCCCTACACGACGCTCTTCCGATCTCTAATAATAACTCTTTAGCGATTTTTATGAATTTTAGGGTGTTTAATCAACAACAACAGTTTTTAGGAGTAACAGGTGTTGGTGTGAGCATGGAGCGTTTATATCAATTATTAGGCCACTATGAACAACAATATAAAAAGAATATTTTTTTGGTGGATAGTGAAGGCAAAATTCGTTTAACAGGCAATAACCGTTTACAAGACCCTCGATCTATTTGGCAAATTAATGGTTTAAAGGATTATGCTGCACAACTTTTAGCACGGCAAACAAATATTATTCAATATAAAACTAAGGATGGTAAAAAATATTTAGTGCATGTTCGTTATATGCCCGAAGTACGTTTATATTTATTTGTTGAAAGCCGAGAGGATGAAGCGATTGCAGAGGTCAAACAAACTCTATATATCAATATGATTGTTTTGTGTTTTATTGTGATTGCTACAATTTTATTAACCAATATGAGCGTTGGATTTTATCAACGTGAGTTAAAACAATTAGCAAGTTTAGATGGTTTAACGCAGTTGTTAAATAGACAAGCCTTTGAGATAGTGAGTGAAAGACTTTTAGCCGATAGCCGTCGTCATCAACAATCTTTGAGTGTGATGATTGCCGATGTCGATTTTTTTAAACGTATTAATGATAGTTATGGTCATCAAACAGGTGACTTGGTATTAAAACAAGTTGCTTTAGCCTTGCGTGAAAGCGTTCGCGAGTCGGATGTGGTTTGTCGTTGGGGTGGAGAGGAGTTTGCCTTATTTTTACCCAAATGTGCTTTAGATGATGCAGAGCGTATTGCTGAAAAAATTCGTCAACATATCGAGGAGTTAGCTTTACATGAAGCTTTTTATTCTGTGCCTGTGACCATTAGTATTGGGGTTGCTGAATATCAAGTGACTGAAAGCTTAAAAGATGTCTTTGCGCGTGCCGATAAAGCCTTGTATAGAGCCAAAGCGAGTGGACGCAATCAAGTCGTGGTATCTTATGGATGTTAATCTAGAGACAGACAACTTCGTCTTGAGTACTTACATAAAATGAACAATCTAATCCATAAAGGCTATTTACGAACATTATACTAACAACGATACTTAAAATGAGCACCGCATTAACAACTCCTACTTAGGTCATGGTCATGATCATGTTTATGGATGATTTTTGCTTAAAAGCTAACAAGTTAAGGAATAAATATCTGCATCCTCTGTATTGTGCATTAATGTTTTATATAGTCATCAACAATCAACCATCGTTGAGGCTCTGAGCTACCTTTTTAATCCTCTGAATAATAGCCATCTTTAAATACGCATGTATTTAGGATTGCTACATATTTACTCAAGATTATTTCCAAAAATCACAGTGAAACACTTAAAAAATTTTATAACTTTTTATTTATGTTGAGATATTTTTATCATGGCTATTTTTGTTTATATTACTGAAAAGTGCCAACAACGTGCAAAAAATCACCAATTAACAGATGCATTAGATCAATTAGTTGCCGATATTGAGCGAGAACAGGCATTTTGGCGGCTTGATGCTTTTCCTCATCCCTTTTGGGTTAAAAAGCGTTTAGGTAATCGTCACACACGCTTGGTTTGTCGTTTGGAGTCCCATGAAATAGAGGGCGAAACACATGATGTTTTAGTGTGTTTAGATATTTTTCAGCGTGGTGACAAAGAATACCATAAGCTGTATTTGCAAATACGCGATTTAGGTGATGTTTTATATCAGCAAGTGACAGATCATCAATTACTGATAACGTGGTTAAAAGAGCGTTGCCAACAGCCAACGTTACCGAGTCTTGTTAAACCTTCTGAGGAGGAAGATTTATTTTTATATGCCGTACCCTCGTCTGCAAATCATCATGAGTATGGCAATATCAAAGACATGGTATATGAGTCTTGGTCGTGGGTAGAACACGGACTAAAATTATGCTCATCACAACAATTAGAAGAAATCAGTCAACAATTGGCAGCATGGGATCAAAAAACAGCCTGTTTATTGCTCGAAGTAGATACAGGAGAAGTTTGGATTCTGCCTTTTGTGCAACATCATGTGTGTTTGCTCACATTTAACACAAAGGAATTGGTATTTACAATTCAAGATTTAATGCAAAAAGGAGAGACATTAAATATTCATGATTTTCAAAAGTTTTTAGTGTGTACAGCTCGCCGTGTTTACCCACAATCGTTATTAAAAATTCCTAATCAATGGTTAAGTGTTCAACATAATTTTGCTGCTAATTTGGCATTTTCTCCCGAAGAGTCACATATTTTACACTTTACATTACAAGAAGAACGTCCATTCCCATTATTTATTAATGGTCGTGCTGGGAGTGGTAAATCAACGATTTTACAGTATTTATTTAGTGGCTATCTTAATTTTGCTTATCAAGCAATATGTCCATCAAAGCCACCAATTTACCCTGTATATTTTACTTGTAATCAAACACTGACTGACCGTGCCGCCGAGACAATTAATCAAATTTTATTGGCATGTAATCCGCAACAAGCATGGCTACCTATTATCAAAACGGTTTGCTTAGAGTTTAGAGGCTTTTTGCTAAAGTTGATGCCTACAGAACAGCAGAGCCTTTTTGGTCGTGAAAAATGGTTGGATTATGGTCGATTTAGGCGTTTGTGGGAGCAAAAATTTGGTCAGCAACCACAAGCAACGCAAGAGTATCCTGCAAGTTTATGTTGGCATATTATTCGTTCGTATATTAAAGGCTTAAATGCCGATTATTATTTAGAACCTAGCGACTATCTTGATTTGGCAGAAGATCAGCGTTCTGTTAGTGATGAGCTATACCAAACTATTTATGAAAAGGTATGGGAAAAATGGTATCAGCCTTTGTGTAAAAAAGAAGGCTATTGGGATGACCAAGACTTAGCACGTTTTGTTCTTGAACAATATTATGTTAAGCCACGTTTTGCCGCAGTTTTTTGTGATGAGGCACAGGATTTTACTCGTATCGAAGTGCAAATTGTTTTGCGGCTAAACTTGTTTTCGGCGCGTCATCTGTACCCTAATCAAATACAACGTGTGCCATTGGTTTTTGCAGGTGATCAATTCCAAACACTGAATCCAACGGGGTTTCGTTGGGAAACAATTAAAGCACAAGTGGTAGAACAATTTATTTTTGCCCTTGACCCTGCACAACACGCAACACTATCAGATATTAATTATCGAGAGCTAAGTTATAATTTTCGCTCCACACCTGCCATTGCTCAATTTAGTAATATTATTCATGGTTTAAGAGCAAAACTTTTTGGTCTTAAATCACTTGTGCCTCAACAGTCTTGGCAGACATCTACCAATCAGAGGGATGTGATATTAATAGACACACAAGATCACACGCTCACCGTGCAATTGGCTCAACAATATGATTTGGTGATTGTTTTACCCTGTTTGGATGGTCAAGAAACAAGTTATATTCAAAATAATCCTATTTTGAAGCAATATTTGCATTTGCGCGAAGATGGAAGTACTTCAATTCCTGCGATGAGTGTTATTCGCGCTAAAGGTTTGGAGTTTCAGCGTGTTGTTATTTATGGCTTTGCTGCGGATTGTCCAGCCGATTTAGATTTATCGGGTAAAGCATTGATTAGTGCTGAACAAAAAATTCAGCAAGAATACTTTTTAAATCGTTTGTATGTTGCAGTGACTCGTGCGCGTAGTCAGCTTTTAATTATTGACTCCCCCACAAATAATCAGCAATTTTGGCAACATTTCCAGCAGCCATTATCATCTCCGTTACAACTCATGAATTTACCAAATGCGCAAGAAACATGGGTTGGGCATTTAGGCAGCCTACGCGCAGCGGTATTGGCAGATATTACGCCTGATGCTAATCAGATTTTATTAATGACTGAAAATGCCACAAAAATTTATCAAGAAGGTACTGCTAATCAAGACCCTTATTTGTTAAGGCAAGCTGCTGCTTTGTATGAGCAATTAGGGGATTATAACCAACAACAATATTGTTTGGCAGAAGTGCAGTATATTGCAGAAGATTATTATGAAGCGGGTATATTGTTTGAAAAAACCGCACATTATGAACGTGCGTTTGAGTGTTTTTGGCGTGTACAGGACTGGCAAAAATTATATGATGTAACAATGGAACAGTCGTGGCACCCCGAAAACATAGAAAATAAATTACGCGAAGAAATGCTAGAGCTTTATATTAAAAAGACTAGTGCTATTGCTTCTTATGTCAATATCATACGCAAACTGGTTAACCATGAACTACCTTTATCATCTAATACCTATGATAAAAAAGCATGGCATAATTTACTCACTGAAATTTTGATACAGTTGCCACTTGATAAAATCGACAGACATTGGAAAAAACTCTATAACCAACTAAAGCTGCTTGATAGTCATGCTTATTTTTCAGCAGTGATTCACCCTGCCATTTTTGCTGAGGTCGCCTATTTAGCCAATGTAATGGATGAGGCTTGTCGTTGGTGGGAAAAAGCTAAAGAGCAATATAAATTAACACCACCAATGCCTCGTTATGCGGAAGCGGTGGCTGTCAGTCGTCCTTTTCCAAAAAATTTAGATGCTTTAGTGGTTTTGCAACGTAATACGGCAATTTGTCAACAATTTGCTGATTTTACACAACTAGAAGAATTAACAAGCCATGATTGGCAGCTTATTATTGATATTGTTTTTAAAATGCTAAAGCAAGACGAAATCATTACGCTATTTAATCCTAAATTGCTCAATTTGTATCGTTTAGATTTGTTAGATGTGTTGATTGAGTATAGTCAACAACTGAACAGCAATTATCAAAAAAGTTGGGCTAAAAAGCTATCAAAATTACGCATCTTTAGAGCAGCAACGCAAGGTGATTGGAGTGCTGTCCTAGAAGCTTTTAACCAAGAAACAGAACAAGATGCAAACGGATTAACCGCAAACATAGAGTTAATATTGTATGGCTTGGCGCATTCAGACGCTTATAGTCAAATGGTAATTGACGACCATTTGAATCCAGATGCTCAAACCATATTGCAACTTATCAAAAAGCGTTTTTTGCAACAAGTTGTGAGACAAGTTAGTAAACAAAATCATTTTAAAAAGGGGCATAGTTCGCAAGTTTCTCAAGAAGTGAGTTATGTGTGGCGTACCGATATAAAAAATCCTCGTTTGTTAGGCGCTGTATTAGAACGTAGTCAGAGTTTTAGTGATGCTTTACAGTTTTACGAATGCCTTGAAAATAATCAAAACGAAAGCCATTATGCCAAACGGCGTTGGTTGGCGTGTAAATTACGGCAAGCAGAATATTTTTATAAATTATCTGCGCGTTACAAAGACAAGCTTGAGCTAAGTACGCGAGTGCAAGAGCGAGAAGAATTAGAAGCAAAATTGCGAGATACAGAGCAAAAAGCGGAGCAAAATCAAAACACGGCTAGACGTGAAGCTCGTTTGTTGGGTATTAATAACTATGACGATATTCCACAATATCCGCCACTACCTACGCAAGAAGATATTGTGAATAAAGTATTGGATATTAAAAAAGACATCGTAATAATACCAGAAACCCAAGAGCCAGTAGTAGAGTTGGTCACAGAGCCAGTCCAAAACGTATCTAGCTCTGTGGTGGTTGAGCCAACACTTGAGGCTGTCACTGTCATTGACAAACCAATCATCAAACAAACATTAGCAATACCGTTTAGCAAAAAACCGTTATCTGATGCCATTGTTCATGAGCAAGGTTTAACAAATACACTCTCTGTGGATGTTGATTATTTGCATAAAGGCATCAACGATGTAATGCAAGCAACTAGCTTGCTATCGGAGATGCTTGCTAAAACAGAAAAAACGGAAATTAGCGATATGATGCAAGCAACGACATTGTTATCAGGGTTATCTGAGTTTTTTGCTAAAACCGATAATATATATACTCATAGCACAACAGGCGTATCGCCCCAGCCTATTCCTATCCCTAAAAATATATCCACAAAAATAGCGAAAGCGATAGCTAATAGCGATGTTGAACAGCAAGCCATGATTAATACGACAATGGTTGCAGAACCAATAGCAACTGTTGAAGTGGTTGATAATCATCATCAGTCAGACATTGTTGTTGAGCCAATAGTGATTGTTGAAGCAGTCGATAATATCAATAACATAGACAATAATCACAATCGTCAGGCAACTATCGCTGTTACGCCCTTAGATAGCCAAAACATACTTTTATTACCAGCAACACGCCAGCCTGTCACGGAGTTGTATTTATTAGATTACCGCTTGCTGATTGTACGCAGTCAGGGGCGATTGAATATTGAACATCAAAAAACAGGCGAAACGGTGTCTATTTGGCCAAAAAACCAACGAATACAAGGCGATTGGCTAAGTAAACAAGCAGAAAATGGCTTTTGGCAATTACAAGGAACTTGTTTATGGTTGCAATTTAGTCCTGATAGTCATGAGTGTCTTATTGCCATTCCTGAGCATGGGCTAAGTTTAAAATTAAATTGTGTTTAGAAAAAGATCGGCGTCTTAAATGGTGTCAGGACTTACGCGGTTGACCGAAGTCGAAACAAGCGCGTTTTACACTCTCCCCCCAATCCTCTCTTAGAGGGAAAATTGGGGGGAGGGCATGGGCAAATAAGCGATAACCATGTAAGCCTTTTTAACTACCACCTGCCAATTCATAATCCTCTAAAGCTTGTAAATAAGCGACTTCTACCTCTGCCAGCTCTCTATCTACTTTACTTTTTTCGGCCAGTAATTTTTTGAGCTTATCTTTATTGTTGTCTTGATAAAGACTCATATCTTCAAGTTGGCTGGCCAAATGGCTTTGCTGTTCGGTGAGACGATTAAACTTGGCTTCCAACTTTTCGGCTTGTTGGCGTAAAGGGCGCAAAATATGCAAATTATCGCCAGTGCTTTTGACTTGTTGGCGCTCTTCGCGTTTTTCTTGGCGAGTTGCTGTACTTTCGACTTTAACATCTTGTTTAGCACGCCACTCTTTCAGCCATGCGGCATAATCAACTAATGAACCACCAAAAATATCAATTTTGCCATCTGCCACCAACATAAATTCGTCACAACAACTGCCCAAGAGTTGTCTATCGTGCGACACGACAATCAATGCACCCGTAAAGGCTTGCAAAGCCATACTTAAGGCATGGCGCATTTCGAGGTCTAAGTGGTTGGTCGGTTCGTCTAGAACGAGCACATTAGGACGTTGCCAAACAATTAACGCTAAGGCTAAACGGGCTTTTTCACCACCCGAAAAATTCTCAACCGTTGTTGTAACACGATCACCATTAAAACCAAAGCTACCCAAAAACTTACGCAATTCGAGTTCGGAGGTACGTGGTGCAATACGGGTTAGGGCTAACAAGGGCGAAGCTTGCATATCTAAATGGTCAACTTGATGCTGCGCAAAATAACCTAACACTAAATGTTCGCTACATACGCGCTCGCCTGCTAATAAAGGCAGTTCACCGACTAAAGTTTTAATCAAAGTCGATTTACCTGCACCATTAGGGCCTAAAAGACCAATGCGTGTATCAGGGCTAATATTGAGATCGATATTATTGACAATGACTTTATCGCCATAACCTGCATTTACTGCATCTAGTTTTACCAGTGGTGTACCCATTTTCGCAGGCTCTCTAAAGCTAAAGCTAAATGCAGAGTCAACATGGGCAGGTGCAATTAACACCATACGTTCGAGTTGTTTAATCCGACTTTGAGCTTGGCGAGCTTTAGTGGCTTGGGCGCGGAAACGGTCGATATATTTTTGCAAATGCGCCATTTCACTTTGTTGTTTTTCAAAAGCTTGTTGATGTTGTGCCAAACGTTCAGCACGAGTACGTTCAAAGGTGGTGTAATTGCCTGTATATAAAGTCATGGTTTGCTGTTCGATATGCAAAATATGACCAACAGTGGCATCCAAAAAGTCTCTATCGTGGGAAATTAAAATTAATGTACCTTGATAACGATTGAGCCAATCTTCAAGCCACAAAATCGCATCTAAGTCTAAGTGGTTGGTCGGTTCGTCAAGCATCAATAAATCAGAACGGCACATTAATGCTTGTGCCAAATTTAACCGCATTCGCCAACCGCCCGAAAACTCGCTAACGGTTTTTTGTTGTGCCGTTTCACTAAAGCCCAATCCTGCTAATAATTGTGCTGCGCGAGCAGGCGCGGTATAACCGTCAATGGTGTCAAATTCGCTATATAAATCGGCTAGTTTATTGTCGTCTTGTTCGGTTTCGAGGGCATCATTAATTTGTCGCCATTCTTTATCACCATCCAAGACAAAATCAATGGCAGTACGACCTAATGCGGTGACTTCTTGCGCCATGTGTGCCACTGTCCAACTTTGTGGTCGTGATAATGTGCCTGCATCGGGTGCAAGACCGCCTAATAAAGCAGAGAAAAAGCTAGATTTGCCTGCGCCATTTTCACCTGTTAAGGCAACTTTCCATGAAGGGTGAATCATGCCTGCGGCATTGGCAAATAATACGCGGCCACTACGGCGCAAGGTTAAGTCTTGGTACTGAATCATGGTGATGAGGCTAGAACAACAAAATAGGTGGTATATTGTAGCGGTTTATCATGACTTTGGGTAAAATTGCCGCCGTTTTCTCCCCGTAGTTAAATGGATATAACGGCCCCCTCCTAAGGGGCAATTACAGGTTCGATTCCTGTC
>NZ_CALETI010000178.1 GCF_937920075.1 uncultured Agitococcus sp. | reverse complement strand
AAATACTTGATAAGCCTGTTCAAAAAGGTGGTATTGCTCTTTTAGCTGTTGGCCTTGTTGCGTCAGTTGTTGTTGACGAATTTCTATGGCTTTCTCAGTCTGTGTCAGCTGTTGTTGTGCAGACTGCCATTGCTGCTGTAGTTGTTGTTGCTGTAATTGCGCTTGCTTAAGTTGAGATTGCCATAATTGTTCAAACTGTTGGCTCGTTTGACCTGCTAATAATTGCTGATATTGCTCTTGTAACTGTTGTAACGCCACATATTGGTCACAGACCAAGACCAAACTATTGGCACATTGCTCCATCATTAAACAAGCCTCAACGGCTAAATGTGCTTGTTCACGTTGTTGTTGCAAGGTTTGTTGTTGCTGTAATTGTGTTGCCGTTTGTTTTAATTGCTGAGCAATTTGTTGTTGCTGCTGTTCTAACCACGGTAATTTTTGATTAATTGATAACTCAAGCCATGCAGCATAATGCTGTAATGTTGTTAAGGACTGCTCAGTTTGCTGTTGTAGTGCACTTAACTGCGTTAATTGTGTTTGAAGTTGTTGCAAACGATATTGCTGGTTAGCGATTGTTTCTTGTAAGCGGACAACAGCGAGTTGTTGCTGCTGATAGTGTTGTTGGCAGTTTCTAACTTGTTCTTGTAATACCAATAAAACATCGTCTAATTGCTTTTGGGCATCATGTTGTTGGTAGGGATGCTCTAAACCACCACAAACAGGGCAAGGCTGCTCAGCTTGCAGTTGGTCGCGTAGTTGTTGCACACTTTGACTACAGGCCAATTGCGCGGCTTGTAAGGCGTGTTGAGCCTGATTCAGTTGTGCTTGTAAGACAGGCAATTGTTGTTCATTGTGCTGCTGTTGTTGTTGCTCTTGAGCAATTGTTTGCAACAGTTGCTGTTGTTCTTGCCACAACTGTTGGCTTTGTTGCTGATAGCCCAGATATTGCTGCCAATGATGAATCGCTGCATCAAACACCCGCTGTTGCTCAGTCAATTGTTGATGTTGTTGCTGTAGCAGAGGGGCATTGATTTGCTGTAGTTGCGCCTGCAACACTTTAACCTGCTGTTTATGTTGCTCTTTAATGTGTTGAATACGTTGATTGGCCTGTTGTGCTAAAGACAAATTATGTTGTTGTTTGGCGGTGGATAATAATTGTTGAATGTGTGGCCATTCATCAATTTGCTGATAATTTTGTTGTTGCTTGAGTTGTTGACCATGAGCGGCCAACTGTTGCTGAGCCTGTTGTAATTGCTCTTGTGCATGAGCAATTGTAAAATCCAATTGTTTGGCCTGAGCCAAACGTGGTTGCTCATGTTGCCATTGTTGCTCCAATTGTTGGCTATTTAAGCTTTGCTGTTGAAAAGCCGTTTCACAGCTTTGTACGCTGTGTTGTTGTTGCTGTTGTTGGCCTTGTAATTGCAATAATTGTTGTTGTAATTGCTGTGTTTGCTGTTCCAGTTGCTGCTGTTGTTGCCAAATGGGTTTAATTGGCAATGCCGCTTGTACTTGCTGAACTAAAAACCAAGCGGACTCTTTTTGTTGCCATTGTTGCTCAACTTGCGCAAGTTGTTGTTGAGCAAGATCCAACTGTTGTTGTAATTGCTGTGCTGTTTGATGCCATTGTGCTTGCTGTTGAATTTGTGCTAATTGCTGTTGATCCAGTTGTGTTTTTTGTTCTAGGGCTAGATGTTGCTGCTCTAAAATTTGGCGTTGCTCAAGCGTTAAGGGCGGTTGTTGTTGCAGTTTTTGTTGAACAGCTACGAGCTTGTCTTTTTCTTCCTTGCTGCGTAAATGTGCCTTAATCGAAATTTGACTAAAATATTCTGTGCCTGTTAAGGCTTCTAACAACTCAGCACGTTCGTTATCATTGGCTTTTAAAAAGGCAAAAAACTCATTTTGTGCCAACAACACTGCACGATTAAACTCAGCAAACGACAATCCAATCTTTTTTTCAATTTCGGCTAAAACTTCGGTTTTTTTATGGCCAATGCTTTGTAAGTCGGGTAGGTGCTGCAAACTCATCGTTTCATTTTGCAATGCACCTGTTTGTTTATTGTGGGCGCGGCGTACACTCCATTTTGCGCGATATTGTTGATTATCACTGCCCAAAAAATCGACTTCGGCATATCCCTCAGTGCAACCCCTACGCAAAATATTTTTCGTTTCGTGAATGCCAATTTGTTGGCCTTCAATATCCGCTAACACACCTGATTGTGTGCTTACTTTATCCAAACGTGGCGTACGGTTATATAAAGCCAAACATAACGCATCCAGCAGGGTGCTTTTGCCTGCACCTGTTGCACCTGTAATGGCGAATAAACCCGAGGAATATAAAGGCTCTTGTTGAAAATCGACAACAAAATCACCCGCCAATGACGCTAAATTACGACCACGAATCGCTAAAATCTTCACTCTGTTTCTCCTTGTGATTCGCTAGCCAATAAATCTCTAAAAGCAGTTAATAATTGGCTATCTGGTTCATTTTGATAACGTTGTTGATACATACGTAAAAAAATATCTTCGGGTTGTAATTTACTGACATCTTCTAACAAAACATGATTAGTATTTGATTCGTTTTGTGTGGGGTAGGATGTTTCTATTTTGACCAAACGCACCGCTTTGTGTTCTAGCACCTGTTCAATTTTATGGCGTAAAGAAGGTTCTGGTTTATCAAGCAAAACACGTACTTGCAAATAGGGTTGTTGTTCTTCGGGCAATACAGACCAGTCTTGTTGTTCTAATAAAGCAAGCACTTCCGTCAAAGGCGCAGGCTTTTCGGGTAAACGTTGTAAAGCGACTGAGCGTGGAATTTTTATCGCGTTAATGTTAGACAGGGCTGTGCCTTGTAGCTCAAGCACAATGACTTGATGAGGGTAATGAATCTCTGAAAAAGACATTGGCAATGGCGAACCGCTATAACGAATATGTTCTGCACCGACTTGTTGAGCTAAATGCAAATGCCCCAAAGCCACATAAGCAATATCTTGATCAAAAATTTGGCTAGACAACATTTCAATGCCACCCATGACTAATTTTCGCTCAGAATCACTAGACACTTCGCCACCCAATAAATGGCAATGTCCCATGGCAATTAATGCTTGATGGGCTTGTTGTTTACTTTTAGCTAAGGCAGTGACTTGTTGATATAAAGCGTCTATGCCTGCTAAATAGGCATCAGTTGCACCTTCAACACGAGGGACATCATTAGGCCGCAAAAAGGGCACAGCTAAACACCATGCAGCAATATCACCTTGTTGATTATGTAAAGGCACGACTAGATTTTCTAAATTAATCTGTTGTTGTTGGCGCTGTACTTGGCCAATCACCGTCATATCAATAGCATTCAAAAAAGGCGTAGGTACTTCTAGGCGAGTTGGTGAATCATGATTACCTGCGGTAATCACCACCTGTAAATGTGGCGTATTGGCTTTTGCAGCACACAAAAACTTATAAAATTGTTGTTGCGCGCTCGAGGGAGGATTTGCGGTATCAAAAATATCACCCGCAATTAACAACACATCAATTTTTTCTTCAACTAACGTGGTTAATAGCCATTCTAAAAATTGTTGATGTTCATAATGGCGACTAAAACCGAAAAAATTCTGCCCTAAATGCCAATCAGACGTGTGTAATAGACGCATAAATTAACTCAAGCATAAAACAGAGGGTCGGGGTGAGGGTTAATAACGCTGTAATTTTGCTTTTAACGCATCACGTTTACTTAAACCAACATTCGCCGTTTGCCGTTTTAATAGGGCATTTTCTTGCAAAGTTGCTTCAAGTTGCTGTTGTAGTAAACGTAATTCATTTTGTGCTTGCAATAATTGCAAATCACTGTGCGACAAACGTATTTCGCAAGCTTGCAAATTTTGTTGATAAACCGCCAATTGTTGTTGGCTATTTGACTTGTATTCTAAAAAATCACGCTCAAGATGTTGATTTTTTTCGCTAAGTTGTTGCTCTTGATGTTGATATTGAGCTGCTAACAAGGCCATTTCTTTTTCTAATTGGTTTTTCTGTTGTTCAAAATCGCTGCTTTGCTGTTTAGATTGGCTGAGTTGTTGCTCAATTTGTTGGCGAAGTGCTATTTCGGTTGCTAATTGTGTTTGTAATAAGCGTTCGCTATTTTGGCTTTGAGTTAATTTTGCTTCTAAGGTTTGTACCAAGTTTTCGGCACGTTGTTGACGTTCTAACGCAGCAATTTTTAACTCTTCGGCCTTAATGACTTTGTCTTCGGCTTGTTGTTTAAAATCATTAAATGCCGCTTCACCTGCGACTAATGCTTGCTGCCATAAATGTTGCACAGAGCTAATAATTTCTTCAGGAATTTGTGCTTCAATTTGTTGTTGTAACGAGATTCTTTTGGCTAGCTGTTGCCACCATTCTTTTAGCGCATCATTAATTGTACCTGCACTGCCACGTTGGGTGATTTCACGAACATTTGCGACAGTAGGGCGCACACCTTGAGCCATTAATTCGTCAGCCGCTTGCCAAACAACTTCTTGGATAGATAAAGGACGCATGAGAATTCCCTAAAAGTATTTTTGTAATGTATATTATATTAAAAAGCCATTTAACGTAATAAATATAACGAAAAACCCGACAATTTTTGGCCTAAAATCACTATTTGGTCGGTCAATGCTTTGTGGCTTAAATAAGCATAGTTTTTTGTCAAACATAACCTTAAAAAAGGAATGACACCATGAATAATCCCAAACAACCACTCATCATTCGTTTGGCCTCAAAATTACTCAATCCACGTGGCCTAGATAAACCACAAAAACTACATGATGCTGTTAATAACAAACTTATTTTAATTACAGGCGCATCGTTTGGTATAGGTGAAGAAACCGCTAAACATTTAGCAAAAGCAGGGGCGATCGTGCTATTAGTGGCACGTAGTGCCGATAAACTTCAAGCCGTCGCTGACGATATTAATAAGGCAGGAGGCAGGGCGTTTATTTATCCCACTGATCTGAGTAAACCTGAACATGCAAAAGCGGTTGCCGAGCAAATATTAGCTGAGCATGGTCATGTTGATATTGTCTTAAATAATGCAGGCAAATCGATTCGCCGCTCCATTGCCATGTCAGAAAATCGCTTTCAAGATTTTGAACGAACCATGGCGATTAATTATTTAGGGCCCGTACAGTTAATTTTGGCGTTATTGCCGTCGATGCGAGCACGTAAATCAGGCCATATCATCAATATTTCAACATGGGGCGTAAAAATGCCTGCGGGTGGCCGTTGGGCAGCATACCAAGCTTCTAAAGGGGCATTTGATACATGGTTACGCAGTGTGTCTGTTGAAATTAAACAAGATGGTATCGCCACAACCTCTATTTATCCAGCCATTGTTTATACCCGCATGAGCGCGCCCACACCGTGGATGCACAAATTACCGGGTATGACTACTGAAGATGCCTCTCATGTCATTGAGCGTGCCATTATTGAAAAACCTTATGATATTTCACCTGAATGGTTGGGCATTGGCCAAGTAACATCGGTATTATTTCCAACACCTGTGCGCAAATATTTAGAATTTGTTTTTAAATTAAGCAAAGATAGTGAAGCCAGTATCAATAGTGCTAAACACTGATATTTAAAAGTTTTCTATTTGTCAAAGAAGTCAATGATTTTTGTCATTTAACTTGGCATAGTAGCTTGATAGAATAGTTAACTCCATCACCCGTCAACTACGCTCAGGCTGCATTTATGTCGGTTGAGCGTAGTCGAAACCTAAACAGTCCATAGAGTATCTGTTATGAGCCAACAACTTGCTTTAGAAAAGCTAGCTGCTACCTTAAAAACCTCAGCCAATCAAATAGAGGGATTAAATCGTTTGTCTGAAGCACAACTAAACACCTTAAATCAATATATTGAACAAGCACAACTCAAACAAAGAGAAACGCTAAACAATGCGATTGAGGAAGGCTTAAGTTATGTGCCAGCCTTGTTACGTGGTGCGGTAAAAGCGATTGTCAGAGGTTAATATGAGCAAGTTAGAAAGTAGCGCGGAAATTCAAAAAATAGGGCAGTTATTAGATGTTAAAGGTGATGATTTAAGCTTTTTACAGGATCTTCCTGTCAAAGAGCTCATTAATTTACGCGCTTTAACCACAGACAAACTTTTTAACGATGGCCGTAAACTATTTCAAAAATTAGCTTCAGCCAGCAAATTAATGCCTGCGGGCATTACCGCCAGTATTGGCGAAAAAGTCTTTGGCCCGATGTTGTGTGCACGTATTGCCAGTGAAATGCCTTATCAAAGAGCGGTTGAATTGGCACAAAAAATGAGTATTCCATTTTTGGGTAAAGTGACCTTAGAGCTTGATCCGCGTCGTGTTAAAGATATTATTGCCAATATGCCTTTAGACAGAATGCGTGCTGTGGCAAAAGAATTGTTAGCACATCGTCATTATATGATTATGGGCGGCTTTTCGTTGGTTTTATGAAGCCAGATAATTTGAAGATCATTTTAGACGATGTAGCCAATGAAGAAGCCTTATTACATATTGGTTTTTTTATTGAAGAAAAGCATATTGTCAGTGAAATAATGCGGATGTTACCCAAAACAC
>NZ_CALETI010000177.1 GCF_937920075.1 uncultured Agitococcus sp. | reverse complement strand
GGTTGACCCAGAATTGACTAATAGTTGTATTAAAAATTCAGGGGTTGCTAAAACAACGGTCTCTACGGTTTCTAACAGCAAAAATGATGCTTATTGGGCGGCTGATGGTTCAGGTTCTACTAATAACACTAGCACAACTTTGGAAGTCAACACGCTAATTTTGGACACAAAAAAGGAAAGTGGTATTTTATTTGATAATTTACAAATTCCACAAAATGCCGTTGCCAGCACCGCAACTTTAAGAGTCTATGCTAGTAAGACGGTTTTCACAGGTGTGCAAGCGGTGACCATTAAAGGTTTTAGCTCACCCGATGTTAGTTTTTGCCCTGCAGGTACATGCTCCAACCCCACCACCTTAAAAAACCTTCCGTTGACCACTAATAGCACATCGTGGAGTCCTGGTTTGGTCACTACAGACCAATTTTATGACATAGACGTAACCAATATTGTTAACGACGTGTTAACAAACACAGGATGGAATGTGGGTAAAAATATTGGTTTTAAATTGTGGAGTAGCACCCCCGCCCTCATAAACACTGCTATATACTCTTTTGATGGTCCAGCAACGTATCGTCCCAAGTTAACCATTAATTGGTCGGTTAATGAGTTAAATCAACTGACCTTTTTAGAGACGGTGCGTGATCAGATAGAGCAAGAGGTTAATAACTTAACACTTAAAAACTATACTCCATTGGCAAGTACCTTTGCTGCGGCTAGTCGTTATATGTATGGGATGCAGCCTTATTATAAAAGTAGTACAGATTATGATCCGCGAGTGGTTGAGAAGGGTGGCACTTCTGCTGTGCGTTATATCAGTCCAATTCCTGAAGATGACCAATGTTCGGCTAATTATATCTTTTTGTTAACTGATGGTGAGCCAAATGCTCAAGCTGATGTGACAAATGATGTTAAGGATATTATGGGGTCAACTAAGAGTGTTTGTTCAGATAATTGGAGTTGTATGAATAAACTGGCTCAATATAACAATAAAACAACTAAATTAAATAACACCACACCTAAAAAGAAAATTTATACCAGTACAATGATTTTAGGGCCTTTAGAAACTGCTGAAGATAATATGAAGACAGTTTCTGAAACATATGGCGGGGGAAAAGCCTATACCGCAACAGATACGGCTGCTTTAGCAAAAGCTTTTACTGATGTTGTTAATGACGCAGTCAAGTCTAGTGGTACGATTAGTGCAGCAGGTGTAGCAGTTAACCAGTTAAACCGCTTAAATCATTTAGATCAGCTTTATTATGCCGTGTTTGACCCTAAGCCTAATTCTTTACATTGGCAAGGTAATTTAAAACGTTATCGTTTGGGGACCGATGGTGTAATTTATGATAACTCCACGCCCGCTAAAAATGCTGTTAATTCAGATACTGGATTTTTTAAAAGTGATGCTAAAAGTTTTTGGAGCACAGCAGTTGATGGGGAAAGTGCCTCTGCAGGTGGTGCAGCAAGCAAATTAACAGCCACAAAATTACCCACCAGAAAAATGTACACCTATACAGATGCATTGACTTCACTGTCCTCACCAGTTAGCTTGCAAGAAATTGATTTTACTAATTTGGGCAGCACAACGACTCTAAATACGACGCTTCAAGGAAAAACGGGTACATCAGGGACAGAGTATATTAATTTAATGAAATGGTATCAGGGATATGACATAAGTTCTTTGACGTCCACTAATACTCCTACAGAAGCTCGTCAGCGTTTGGGAGGGGCATTACATTCTCGTCCTATTTTAGTTAATTATGGTTACACTGGTGAGTTAGCTACGGCTAATAATGCAGATAATCAAGATAACTATTTGTTTTTTAGTACCTTAGAGGGATCGTTACATGTTGTTAATGCAAAAACAGGTGAAGAAAAGTTTACGTTCACGCCTGGTGAGAAATTAGCAACTTTAAAAGATTTGTATTTAAATCCTGCTGCAGTCTTGCCAGCTTTTGGTATGGACTTAACATGGGTATCTTATAGAAAAGATACCGATGGTTCTGGACAAATTGGTACAGGTGATAAAATCTGGTTATATGGTGGTATGCGTATGGGGGGGGATAACTATTACGCCTTGGACGTGACGAATCTAGATAGTCCTAAATTAATGTTTGCGATTGATGGAGGTAAAACAGGTACTAAATATGCCAGAATGGGGCAAACATGGTCGGAACCTGTTATTACCAGTATTTATGTAGAGGGTAAGCCAAAAAGAGTGATGATTTTTGGTGGTGGTTACGATGATAAGCATGAGAACCATGCTTTGGCGTTACCTTTTGCAGATATAGATAAAGGTAATCAAATTTATATTGTTGATGCCGAAAAAGGTGACTTATTGTGGATGGCTAGTGGCAATAGCACAGATTCTCCAGATAAACTCGTTGATGATATGAAGTTTAGTATTCCGTCATCGCCTAAAGCACTTGATTTAGATTCTGATGGAGTGGCAGACGTTATTTATATTGGCGATTTAGGCGGACAAGTATTTAGAATAGATTTAGATCGTAAAGCAACGACCAAAACAAATATAGCAAAGCGTGTAAGACTAATTGCAAAAGTAGGCCAAACAGAAACAGCTAATTTAGTCAATCAACGCCGTTTTTATGAGCCACCAGCAGTTGCTACGTTTAAAAACACCTCAGGCAGTCTTTTTGCTGCTGTAAGTATGGGGAGTGGATATAGAAGTCGCCCATTAAATACAGTTACTGATGAGCGTTTCTATACTTTCTTTGATTATGATGTCACTAAGCCTAATTTATTGAGCTTGGAGGATTCAGCCTTGCAAGCAGTTATTACTCATGCTGATTTGGATTTATTAGATATGAATGCAGCAGCAACTCAGCAAAATGGTGTGGGACAAACCAAAAAAGGTTGGTATGTTGACTTTCCTGAATCTGGTGAAAAGGCTTTGGCATCAGGATTTATATTTAAGGAGAAGTTGGTTTTTAGTTCTTATTCACCAACAGCGTCTTCAACCACTAATTGTACGCCAGTTAAAGGAAAAACAAATCTCTATACTATGTGTATGCCTTATGGAAAAATGTGTTGGGCAGCTGGTTCAGAGCCTACAGGTTTTAATAATTATAAAAAGAGTAATATTATGGCGGGCTTGGGGGGCGAGCCTCAGTTGATTCTCACAAAAAATCCGTCAACAGGTGCTAATGAGCTAAATGTGTTGGTAGGTACTTCGGTTGATAAAGGTATTTTTGCAGGAATAACGGCTGGTAGCGCACAACTAGTACCAACCAAAAAATGGCGTGAGAAAACGAAAAAATAACTTTGATTTTAGACCAAATATCAATTTGGTCTAATTCTAAATAATAGAATAGGATGTGGGGAGGTGTGTATAATGAGTAAGCAGAATAAGGGCTTTACCCTTATGGAGTTGATGATAACAGTGGCAATTATTGGTATTTTAGCTTCTATAGCGATTCCTAGTTATCGGCAGTATGTTTTAAGAAGTAATCGTGCTGATATGCAGGCACAGATGTTAGTGATTGCAGCTGCACTAGAGCGATATAAGGCGCAAAATTTTAGATATCAGGGGGCAACTCTTAGTAATACGGGTATTTATGGGGCCTCTGTTTATCCTCAGCAAGGGCAAGCTCACTATACATTAACATTGACTGGTGACAATACTGATGGAACGCCCAATTTAACATGGACACTAAAAGCTCAAGCAACAAGTAATACTCAAAAACAGGATGGGGTTCTTATGTTGAACAGTGTAGGTCAACGTTGTTGGTTACAAGGTGCTGCAACGACAACATGTACTTTAGGTGATGCAGCTCAAGGATGGAATTAAGGGCAGTTTATTTTGGCCGCACCTGATATATCTTCATGTATGCCATCGCCATTTTTATCCTGTGATAGTCTAGCACGTCCCCCACGACTGACTATCACTTGTCGGCTAAAACGGGGATCATGGTCAGTTTGGCAGTAAGTAAACGTGCCATTGCTGGCAGATGTGATTCCCATACTCTCAAAGCGCATAAATGACCCCAGAAAACCTTTCCAAATGAGTTTTGAGTTTTTTAAGGCAAACGGGGTATATTTGACTAAAAATTCATCACTATCAAATTGTCCATTTCTATTATTATCTTCAAAAAGTAAAGCTCCTTGACTCCAATTTTGATCACAACTGTAGCCGTCTGTTGATCCGCACAAAGTTAATGCTCTGCGTTTGGTTAAGGCTAATCCGCGAGCTGAATGAACAATATGTTGTAGTTCTTTGCTAATCAGTTGAGCTTGTTGTGTTTTACGATATGTTGCCATGTTGTGTGCTGCAAATAGCAGTATAATCATAAAAATTAATACACAGGCAATAGTCTCAAGTAATGTAAATGCTCTTTGAGAGTACATATTTATATCCTTATAAATGTTTAATCCTATCTTTTTTATATTAGGTTTTTTGTGTGTTGGAGTCAATAGATGAATATTGTTGTGATAGGTTCTGGAGTCATTGGCTTATTACAAGCATATAAATTATTAAAATTAGGACATCAAGTCACCATTTTAGAAAAAAATCAGCAAGAGTTTGAGTCTTCTTGGGCTGGTGGAGGGATTGTTTCCCCCATGTATCCTTGGCGATATTCTGCTGCCGTTACAGCTTTGGCACAATTGGCTCAAGCACAATATCCCCTTTTAGCTAAAGAACTATTTGAATTAACGGGTATTGATGTTGAATTAATACCTTGTGGTATGTTGATGTTAGAGACAGAAGATCGGCGAGATGCTTTAGCTTGGGGACAACAAAATCAACAAACGGTTTTTGAATTAGGGCAAAGTCAAATTATGGAGATTAACCCTAATTTAGCCAGTTTTAAACAAGCTATTTGGTTGCCACATATTGCGAATATACGTAATCCTCGATTATTGCAGGCTTTATTGCAGGCTGTTGAACTGTTAGGAGGCAGGCGTATTGTTGATGCAGAAGTCACTGGGTTTGTTATAGAAAACGAACAGCTAATTGCCGTAAAAACTGTGCATAATCAACTATATTATGCGGATCAATTTATTGTGGCAACAGGTGCGTGGACAGCAAAAGTAGTTGAGCAATTAAATTTAGATTTACCTATTCGTCCGATCAAGGGGCAAATGTTGCTTTATAAGTTAGAAAAACAACTATTAAAACAAATTGTGTTGCATCAAGGACATTATTTAATTCCACGTGCGGATGGCCATATTTTGTGTGGTTCAACTGTTGAGGATACTGGTTTTGACAAAACAACGAATGAGCAAGCTAAACAAGTATTAATGTCTTCTGCTCAAAGAATATTGCCTTTGTTAGCTGCATATCAACCCATTAAACAATGGGCAGGTTTGCGGCCTGCATCGCCAAATGGTATTCCGTTTATTGGTAAACATCCTGTGTTGGCCAATTTATGGATTAATGCAGGGCAATTTAGAAATGGCTTGGTTTTAGCTCCTGCATCTGCTCAATTATTGCTTGAGCAGATGTTAGGTTTACAGTTAACGATTAACCCAACCCCTTATCAAGTGTTATAAGCCATCATTATCATCATCGCTATCGTCATCTAAACCTAATTTCTTTAAACGGTAGCGTAATGAACGAAAAGTCATGCCTAATTTTTTCGCTGCAGCAGTACGATTCCAACGTGTATCATCTAAGGCTTTAATAATTAAGTTCTTTTCAATGGTTAATAAATAATCTTCAAGAGATTCGCTATTACTTGGTGGAGGTGTGTTGTCACTATAAGCATGTACACCATGAGCGGGGGTGGGAGTTTTATTGCTAGTACTAAAAGGCGTATGTGTTGGCAGTTGTAGATGCTCTGCTAAAATTTCATTGCCTTCGCATAACGTTAAAGCACGCTCTAAAATATTTTGCAGCTCTCTCACATTTCCTGGAAAGGGATAATGCTTTAAAGCATGCCGTGCTGATGGACTCAATTTTGGCTCAGTAATGCCCCAGTCTTCGCTAAGCCGATGTAAAAAGTTATTGGCTAGTAAAATAATGTCTTCACCACGCTCTTTGAGTGGCGGGATGCGCGCTTGAATAACATTGATTCGATAAAATAAATCTTGACGAAATCGTCCAGCAGCTACTTCAGCAGCCAAGTCTTTGTGTGTGGCACTTAACAAACGAATATTGACAGGAATTTCTTTAGCATGGCCAATCGGGCGAACAGTCTTTTCTTGGATGGCACGTAACAGCTTAACCTGCATACTAATAGGCAAGTCTGCAACCTCATCTAAAAATAAAGTGCCTTCATTGGCGGCTTGAAATAGACCAATTTTGTCTTCTGTCGCGCCTGTAAAGCTACCTTTTTTATGGCCAAAAAATTCACTTTCCATCAGTTCCGAAGGAATCGCACCACAGTTAACAGGAATAAAGGGTTTTTCGGCTCGTGGGCTTAAATCATGAATTAGACGGGCAACAACTTCTTTACCAGTACCAGATTCGCCACTGATATAAACAGGTGCTTGGCTACGAGCTAATTTACGAATCGTTTCTTTTAAGTCAAGCATGACTTGTGATTGGCCTAAAAGTCTATTTTCATAGTCATCTTTGGGGCGATGTTGACCAGATACTTTTAGGGCATTACGCACTAAATCGCGAAGGCGGGGTAGCTCAATAGGTTTGGAAACAAAATCAAACGCACCCGCTTTTAGCACAGTGACCGCCATCTCGGTACTGCCATAAGCAGTAATGACTGCAACAGGTGTTTGCGGATACAGTTTTTGAATTGTTTGCACGATATCTAAACCACTACCATCAGGTAAGTGCATATCGCTTAAACAGAGTTGAAAAGTTTCTTTTTTTAGTAAATTTAAAGCGGTAGTCACATCATTTGCTAAACGACATTCTATCCCCATTCGCTCAAGTGTGATGGCTAAAAGTTCAGTTAAGTCTGGTTCATCATCAATGATTAATGCTTTTGTTGTCATATTAAATTAGCCGATTAGGATGAGAAAAAGTAATTCTAAAACAAGCGCCTTCGGGCTGAGGTAAGTAATCTAAATGAGCTTGATTTGCTTCGCAAAGCTCTTTGGATAAATATAAGCCTAAGCCTGTACCATTTTTTTCAGTAGTAAAAAATGGTTCAAATAAATTTTTTTGGTTTTCAAGCGCAACACCTGGCCCTAAATCATAAATTTCTAAATACGGTAGTTGCGTTAAATCGTCAACATCAGCCATAAGTTCAATCGTATGATGGCCATTTTTGGCACTATAACGAAAAGCGTTATTTACCATATTATAAATGACTTGATACAGCTGATCGGTATCAAAACGAATCAGTATATTATCGGTTGACTGAAATATGATCGTTTTTTGTTGGTGATTGGTTTGGTGATATTCATCAATAAAATTATCAAGCCATACTTTTAGATTTAACAGTTGTGGTGTTGATTTTTGTCGGCGTGATAACTGCAAAACTGTTTCAACTATATTATTAACACGAACGCAGTGTTGTTCAATAATTTTTAATAATCGAGCGTCTGGTCCTTTAATATCTTCAGACTCTATTAATAATTGGGCTGCATGACTGATTGCTCCTAAAGGATTACGAATTTCGTGGGCAATACTAGCGGTTAAGCGACCTAATGATGCTAATTTTAATTGTTGGGCTTTTTGGGTCATTTGAGCCGTATTTTCTAAAAAAATCAGTATATTACTTTCTTTATTTTGAATGTCTAACTGCATATATGAAACATTAATTTCTGGGTAAGTGGCTTGGTTTTTAAAGACTAGAGGTCGAATCATTAAATTTTGTCGCCATGCTAATAAACCAGCATCAATAGTGCCAGAAATATTTTTTAAATGATCGGTTTTATGAATATCATTTATGCCTAATAATTGTTGAGCGGCATTATTATATAGTAGTAGCTCTCGTTCAGGATTTACCACTAATACACCTGTGTGCATTCTATTGATAATTTGTTCATTAAGTTGTTGTAAACTTTCTACCTCTAAGGATTTTTGTAACGCTAAAGCTTCAACTTGCCGAAAACGATGGCTAATTAATTGACTAAACAAAGCAATAGCAAAAAAACTAATCCCTAAAATTGAGGCTTGCACTAAATTAGCGGAGCTGATGCGTTCATAATTATTTAAGGTAAAATAAAATTGCTCGTATAAAACTGCAATCGACGCAATGGCGGCGATCAGTGGGCCGCGTTTATCAGGTAATAAAATATTACCTGCTGCCACCATGACTAGATAAAGTAAACTCAGTTGTGCGGTCGGCCCACCATTTGCGTGCATGATGAGCGTGATAAAAATAATATCAATTAAAACAAAAAAGAATGCCTGTAAGCGAGGTTCTGAACGTAGGCGTTGACTAATCACTAAATTGCTAACGGCAATGAGTAAATAGGCCGCACCACTGATTAAAAATAGCTTTGGGTTTTCACTGCCTAAAAGCGGATTATTGGGGTTAATACTAAACAAAACCAGTAATAGTGCGGCTAATAAAAGACGATAATAGGTATAAATCCTTAATAATCGCCAGTCATCATGGCTTTCTGCAAATTTAGTTTGAGGTAGTGTGGGTGTCATTTTTGTTGTTGTAAAAATAAATCACGATGATGCTCACTGCAAAAAAAATGTCCTTGAGATTGTGTGCTTTCTCCTTCAGGAATATGTACCTGACAATAAGCGCACTGTTTCATTAATTGTCGAGGCTCGTCAGCTTTTTGTACCTCTGTAGTATGCTGTTGTGAATTGAGTAATTTACGAATCCACACATAAGCTAAATAAACAACGGCAGCAATAATTAATAAACGCAGAATACCACCCATAAACACCTCAACGTTTTTAAAATTGACGCGGTTATCGCTTATTTGCGTGCTAAATAAGCGTTTTTAACGATTTTTAGCGCGCAAAACGCGCTAATTTCAGTGAAATGCGCCAGTCCTGTTTTATAATCTATACCAACTTGAATTTTGGTATAGAGATAGTTATGACTCTACGTATTGCTTTTGCTCAACATAATTTTGTCGTTGGGGCTATTACTGAAAACAGCCACAAAGTTCGTCAACTTGCTGAGCAAGCTAAACAACAAGGCGCGGAAATGATAGTTTTTCCTGAATTGTGTTTAACAGGCTATCCTCCAGAAGATTTATTGTTACGCCCTAGTTTAACTATTCGTATTGAACAAGCCTTGCAGAGTCTAGCAGACATTAAAAATATTGTCCTTGTTTTAGCTTATCCAAAAATGATAGCAGGCCAATTATTTAATATGGCAGGTGTGTGGTTAAATGGTCAATGTTTGGGAGAGTATGCCAAACAAAAATTACCTAATTATCAAGTGTTTGATGAAAAAAGATATTTTAGTGCAGGTACACAAGGATTTTATTTCGATTATAAAGGTCAAAAAATTGCGTTAGCGATTTGTGAAGATATTTGGCATGATGAGGTTGCAATACAGGCCAAAAATGCAAAAACGGATTTATTAGTGGTGTTAAATGCCTCGCCCTTTCATATAAATAAGCAAGCGCAGCGTTTGCAGATGGTTCAACAACGTGCCCAACAACATCAATTGCCAATTGCTTATGTTAATTTAGTGGGGGGGCAGGATGAGTTAGTCTTTGATGGTGGCTCTTTTATGATTAATGCAGATGGTGATATAGCAGCTGAAGCACCATTATTTGTAGAAGAGTTATTAATAGTTGATTTTGATAAACAATTTAGTAAAAAAGAACGAGCTAAATTATTGAGTGAAGAAGCTGCTGTTTATCAAGCTCTTGTGCTTGGTGTAAAGGATTATGTGAGTAAAAGTGGTTTTACAGGAGTAGTGTTAGGTTTATCTGGCGGTATTGATTCAGCCTTAGTGTTGGCAATAGCGGTTGATGCCTTGGGGGCAGAGCAGGTTAATGCGGTGATGATGCCTTATCATTATACTTCTCAAATGAGCTTGGAAGATGCCGCACAAGAAGCAAAGACTTTAGGTGTGAACTATTCAATCATTGAAATTGCTCCGACAGTAGAGGCATTTTCCCAATTATTAGCACCAGCTTTTGCAGGCATGGCTAAAGATAAAACTGAAGAAAATTTACAAGCCCGTTCGCGTGGTGTGCTGTTAATGGCTTTATCAAACAAAAAGGGCTGGTTAGTATTAACCACAGGCAATAAATCAGAAATGGCTGTGGGCTATGCGACATTGTATGGTGATATGGCGGGGGGCTTTGATGTTTTAAAAGATGTGCCTAAAACCTTGGTGTTTAGATTGGCTGAATATCGAAATCGTTTGGCTGGCAAAGCCATTATTCCTCAACGAGTCATTGACCGCCCACCGTCAGCAGAATTAGCCCCTGACCAAAAAGACGAAGATAGCTTACCACCATATCCTATTTTAGATGCCATTTTGGCTTTATATATTGAGCAAGATCAAAGCGCAGAAGCCATTATTAGTCAAGGTTTTGAGCGTGATACCGTGTATCGCGTGTTAAGAATGGTTGATTTTAATGAATATAAACGTCGTCAGGCAGCCATAGGCCCTCGTATTAGTCAGCGTGGTTTTGGTCGAGATAGACGTTATCCTTTAGTTAATGGCTGGAAAATTGGCATTTAAGATGGAGTTTTAGGTATAGGTTTCGACTTCGCTCAACCAACTAAAAATGTACCCTGAGCGAAGTCGAAGGGTTATTTTTAAGAGACAATTTTCTCTTAACTGACTGGCATTACTCCCTGAGCGGAGTTGAAGGAAAGGATGTTTGAGCTATTCTTCATCGGTTTTAGAGAACCATCCCAACATACCGCGTTTTTGGCGTGGGTCTTCAGGCACTCGAATGACAACAGTTGCAGAGAGCTGATCATGCCAAGCAAGGCGTCTGCCATTAATCAATGCCCAAAGATAATTACCAACAAAGCCAAAAACTAGACTCAGAGCAAATGCACCCTCACTATGATAAAGAATATTTGCCGCTAAACCACAAATACTTGGCAAAATTAAACTCGCGGCACAACGCCCCATACTGTCTGACCAGTTTAATAATCGACCATCAGGTTTAATGACTTTTAAACGCCATGTTTGCATACCCAAAGTTTGACCGCGTCTGCGCCAGAAATAGCCATAAAATAGCCAAGTCATTACAACCATTGCTGGAAATAATATTAAATGGCGAAAATTGCTTGATAAAACTTGAGTTTGATTTTGGCTCGAAACCTCAGAAGGCGTAGCAATCACAACTAAAATAACTGCAACAATCGCATTAATCGCAAAAATTAATAACCCATCATAAATGGCAGCAGCTAAGCGAACGCCAATACCCGCTAACTCAACTTGGGTTGCTTCAGGAGGTGTTGGTGTCGTAGTGTGGCTTTGGCGTGGTTTTTTGGATTTTTTAGACATTGGTACGGATGATATTCACAAGACTAGAATTAGCATTATATCGTGAATAGAGAAAAAATAAGTGCAGAGATGGTTGAAATTTGTTATATTTCGCCCCCTTGTTGTGCTGGGCTCTAACGAAGTGACTGTTAGGGTTAGCCAAAAGAATGGTCGTTGTTCGTTCCTGCTCCAAGCCTATGAGCCTTACGCAGGGGGGCGAGCACTCCTTAAACCACTCTTTGAGATTTAATCATGAAAGCTGATATCCATCCAAAATATGAAGAAATTACTGCAACTTGTTCTTGTGGTAATGTTATTGTGACTCGCTCTACCTTAGCTAAAAACATTCACCTTGACGTTTGTAGCAAGTGTCACCCATTCTACACTGGTCAACAAAAAGTTGTTGATACTGGTGGCCGTATCGACAAATTTAAACAACGCTTTAATCGTTTTGCTAAAAAATAATTTTAGTCAAACCCCAAAAAAGCGAGCAATAGCTCGCTTTTTTATTTTTAGAATAAATCTTCAGCAGGTGGGGTGCTAGGTAGGCTAGTTTCGCTATTATTTTGCGGTTCAGTTGTTGGACTAGCGTCACTTGGTGCAGAACTGCTATTGTTAGCTGTATTGGCCTTCGGTTTGGCTGCTTGTGGACGAGAACCATCAATCCATTGTTCTGGAATATCTGTCAAGGCATAATCCATAAATGAGTTCCATAAGGGTAGAGCTGCATAACCGCCATATTCTAAACGTCCTAATGAGGCAGGTTGATCAAAACCAACCCAACTGACTGCAACTAGTTTGGGATTAAAACCTGCAAACCATGCATCTTTAGCATCATTTGTCGTTCCTGTTTTTCCTGCAATATCACTACGTCCTAAGCGCAATGCGCTACGTGCAGTTCCATGTAAAATTACATCACGTAAGATATTAGCCATATCTTTGGATGCTTTCTCACTCATAATACGTTTAGCAATAGGATAGTCTGGTAATGTTAAAGTGGTACTTGGTGCAGTGAGTTGATTTTCTTCTGAGGGGGCTTCAATCACTTTAACGGATTCCCCTTGACCAACAATTTCGCTAGGTGGAGTCTCTGGACGAGGTGTCATCATTTCATTGGCGAGTGCAGGATTTTCACACGGCTTACAAACTTGCTCAGGTTTTGCCTGAAATAAAACAGTGCCTTTAGTGTCTTCAATTCGCTCAATAAAGTAAGGATTTACACGATAACCACCATTTGCAAAGGCTGCATAGGCAGTGGCCATCTGTAAGGGAACAACCTGTGCCGTCCCTAATGCTAAGGTAAGATTATTCGGTAATTTGTCATCAATAAAACCAAAACGAGGCAGATACTGACGTGCTCTGTCTAAAGTAACGGACTGTAATAAACGTACAGACACCAAATTACGGGATAAATACAAAGCTCGTCTTAAAGTAATGGGACCCATAAAGCGACCGTCAGCATTACTAGGACTCCAATTACCAATTGTCATAGGTGAGTCACTGACAACACTGTATGGTGTAAATCCTCGTTCTAATGCCAACGCATAAACAAAGGGTTTGAGGGTAGAGCCAGCTTGACGCCAACCTTGGATAGCATGATTAAATTGGCTGATATTAAAATCAAATCCCCCTGCAAGTGCCTCAATTGCTCCTGTTTCTGGGTTGAGTGCAATTAGTTCTCCTTGTACTTTGGGAATTTGACGTAAAACCCAAATTCCTCCTGCTTTTTTGATGCGAATAATATCGCCAACTTTAACAATTTGACTGGCTTTATTAGGCGAAGGGCCTACGCTATTAACCGATTTATAGGCTCTTGCCCAACTCAACCCCCCCCATGGAATAGTAACTGTTTGACCGTCACGCATGAGAGCTTCAACAGAGTGTTTATTAACTTTTAGCACTTGAGCAGGCGAAAGACCGCCAACAACATCAAAATGAGAAAGGGATTTATCTTCGCTATTGGCTTCTGCCCCGCGCCAACCATGCCGTAAATCATAAGCCATTAAACCATCAATCACGGATTGAACCGCTGCATTTTGAATATCGGAGCGGACGGTTGTATAAACTTTATAACCACTGCCTAATACTGTTTCGCCAAAGCGAGCCGTTAAAGCCGCACGCACCATTTCAGCAAGATAAGGTGCTGATACGTCTGCAACTTCACTCCGATATTCAATCCCTGTTCCTTCTTGAATAGCTTGATCGTGAGCCGCTTTGTTAATAAAACCTAACTTTAACATACGCCCCAAAATCCAATTACGCCGCTCTATGGCACGTTTAGGATTAACGACGGGATTATATTTTGAAGGGGCTTTAGGCAGACCTGCAATCATCGCCATTTCTGCTAAAGAAAGAGTGTGAATATTTTTTTTATTGTAGTAAACTTCGGCAGCAGCACCAATGCCATAAGCACGTTGGCCAAGATAAATTTTATTGACGTAAAGCTCAAAAATTTCTTGTTTAGTTAACGCTTGCTCAATATTTTGTGCTAAAAGAATTTCGGTAAATTTACGGCTAAATGTACGCTGTGATGATAGAAAATAATTTTTTGCGACTTGCATGGTGATTGTTGAACCACCTGATTGAATTGAACCACTTTCGGCTAAATCAACAAATGCACGTGCGAGACCTTTTAAACTAATGCCCTGATGAACAAAAAAAGTATCATCTTCAGCAGCTAAAAAGGCTTTGACTAATAAAGGCGGAATTTCATTGTAATGAAGAGGGCGACTATGCTTTTCGCCAAATTCGCTGATGAGTTTTCCGTCTTTACTGTAAATTTGCAAAGGGGTTTCCAGTTTAATTTCGCGGAGCTGTTCAACATTTGGCAATTGTGGTGTAAGGTATAAATAGACACCGCTGCTAAGTATTGATACGCTAAGCAAACCTAATAAGCCGAAAGCGACCAATGGATGAAAATTGATTGATTTAAGATTTATTTTGTTCATTGGAAACCAAGGTTAATAACAAACTAGGTGACAGTCACTAATTTATGGTAGATTATACCTATATAAGTACTTGTGCGGTACTTGTAGTCGTGTTAAGACTATCATTTAATGTTAATTGGCAAGAATGTGGTATAACTCTGCATTCTTATTACAAAAATAAAAGGGAACAAACAACGTGCTGCCCTTTCTCAGTAAAAAAAATACAAGCCTATTGGGCTTAGACATTAGTTCTACATCCGTCAAACTCTTGGAGCTTAGTCTACAAGGCGAGCGATATCGTGTAGAAAGTTATGGGGTCGAACCACTGCCGCAAAATGCTGTGGTTGAGAAAAATATTGCTGATGTTGAAGGTGTGGGTGATGCAATTACTCGATTGATTGCTAAAGCTAAGCCTAAAACAAAGAATGTAGCTGTCGCAGTTTCAGGTTCAGCAGTTATTACTAAAACCATTGAGATGGATGCTGATTTGTCCGATGATGAGCGTGAGTCTCAAATTCGTTTAGAAGCTGATCAGTATATCCCATACCCATTGGAAGAAATTAGCCTAGATTTTGAAGTGATTGGGCCATCAACAACTAATCCAGAGCGGGTGAGTGTTTTATTGGCAGCTTCTCGTACAGAAAATATAGAGCTACGTACTGATGCTTTGGTTATTGCAAATTTAACCGCAAAAATAGTCGATGTTGAAGCATATGCCATGGAACGTGCATTCGATTTATTAGTGGACAGTTTGCCGTGTGGTCGTGATGGTACTGTTGCTATTATAGATATTGGGGCATCAATGACTACACTGAGTGTTGTTAACGATGGTAAAATTATTTACACGCGTGAACAAATGTTTGGTGGAAAGCAATTAACAGAAGAAATTCAACGCCGTTATGGTTTATCTTTTGAGGAAGCAGGACGATTAAAAAAAGAAGGTGGTCTTCCTGATGATTATGAAGTAGAGGTATTGCGCCCTTTTAAGGATGCAGTTGTTCAACAAGTTACGCGTTCTTTGCAGTTTTTCTTTTCTTCAAGTCAATATAATGATGTTGATCATATATTATTAGCAGGTGGTACAGCATCCATTAGTGGCTTAGCTGATGTTGTTCAGGAAAAATTAGGGACAGCAGTATCTGTGGCAAATCCGTTTGTACATATGTCTTTTGCTCCTCAAATTAATGCTGCGGCGATTAGTAATGATGCACCTTCATTAATGATTGCATGTGGCTTAGCATTAAGGAGTTTTGACTGATGGCGAAGATAAACTTACTACCATGGCGACAAGAGCTTAAAAAGCAACGTCAGCAAGAGTTTGTTGCAATTAACGCAGGAGTCGCACTTGCTGCAGCTGCAATTGTTTTGTTTTTTCATATGATGTTGAGTGCGCAGCTTAGTGATCAAGAAGAAAGAAAAGCTTATATTCAATCAGAAATTGCTATGTTGGACTCACAAATTAAGCAGATTGATGAATTGCAAACGCGAAAAGAGGAATTATTAGCGCGAATGAAAGTCATTCAAGATTTGCAAGGGCGTAGACCAATTATAGTTAGAGTTTTTGATGAGTTAGTCCGTAGTGTTCCTAACAAAGTTTATTTGCTATCTGTCAAACGAGATGGTGATAAATTTACGATTGAAGGCAATGCTGAAAGCAATACACAAGTATCTTCTTTTTTGAGAAATTTGAATGCTTCAGAATGGTTCAAAAATCCTGTTTTATCTACGGTAACAGCAGATGATACTGTAAAGAAGGCTACAAAAGTTAGTTTGGATAAAAGAAGTAATCGTTTTGCGCTTACTGTGGAGTTAGAAGGACCTGAACCAATAAAAACAGATGATAAAACGGGTGTTGTTAAAACTAACAAGGAGGCAGCTAAATGAAGTTAAAAACTGACAAAGCTGAAGCTCAATCAGATGTAAAAAAATTTGATTTGCAGGAGTTTATAAATACCCTAAATACTCTGGATCCTCAAAATGTTGGTTCATGGCCTTTAGCGGCAAAAATACTAGTATATATTATTGTCTTTATATTAGTATTGGTTTTGGGGTATGTATTCGATCTTTCTCCTATGCGTGAAACTTATGCTTCTGGTGAGCAAGCTCAGGAAACTTTGTTGCAGGAGTTTGAGCAAAAAGTTTTTAAGGCAAATAACCTAGATGTCTACAAAAAACAACTAGCTGATATGGAAGAGTCCTTTGGCTCTTTGTTAAGACAGTTGCCTAAAGAAACAGAGGTGCCAGAGTTGTTGGAGGATATTACACATACTGGTTTAGGTAGTGGCTTGGATTTTGATGGTATTACTTTAGAAACGGAAAGTACCCAAGAGTTTTATGTAGAACAGCCTATTAAAATCAAAGTTCAAGGTGACTATCATGCTTTTGGTGCATTTGTTAGTGGTATTTCTGCATTGCCAAGAATAGTAACTTTGCATAATTTTGTAGTGTCTCCAATGTCAAATAAGTTTGCTGACAGTGGTGCACCTATATTGACGATGGAGATTTTAGCAAAAACTTATCGTTATAAAGATACTGCTGAGGGTGATGCTAATAAAAAATCCACACCAACGGATCAGAAGAAGGAGGGTAAATAATGAAGCAAATACTGCATAAAGTTATTGCTCTTTCAATGGTGGTTATTACTTCGTTTGGGGTGGTCGGTTGTTCTTCTGATTTTGACACGATGAAAGCTCGAATGGATGCCATACGAGCTAAGCCTAGAGGGCGGATAGAGCCTCCGCCTGAGTTTACGCCCATGCCGACTTTTGCATATGCTGCACATCAGTTGCGTAGTCCTTTTGTGCCACCTTCGACACTTGAAGAGTTGTTAGCAAAAGCCTCTGGAAAGCAAGTTGCCCCCGATTTTTCAAGACCTCAGGAATATTTGGAAAAGTTTGGTTTAGAGGCCTTACGTATGAAGGGAACTTTAACAAAACCAAGTGCACCATTCTATGCATTAGTTGAAGATGCTGATGGTGGTGTTCAGCGTGTCAAAGTAGGCAATTATATGGGTAAAAATCACGGCAAAATTGTAGAAATTACGCCGAGTCAAATTAATCTGGTTGAAGTGGTTCCTGATGGCCGAGATGGTTGGGTCGAGCGTCCACGCAGTGTGGTCATGGCTGATAAATAGTCAAGACTTGGAGAATTTAAATGATCAAACGGATCACAATGAACAATAACAAGCCAGCTGGGAAAAAGAGCATGTCTATACAGCGTATGGTATTAGGTGTAGGTTTGATGTCTGTGTTGCAACTTGCAGCCGCTGCAGAACGCTTGACATTGAAGAATGTTAATTTTATTACTTTGCCTGGTGATGAAATAGAAGTTAAATTAGCGTTTGATGATGCGCCACCGCAATTACAATCATATCAAATAGAAAAGCCTGCACGATTGGTTTTTGATCTACCTAATACCAAAAATGGTTTGAACTCTCGTTACTTAAGTTTGGGCAATGGTAATGCTCGAAGTTTAACGGTTGTTGATAATCAAGAGCGGACTCGTGTAGTGGTAAATCTAGGTGAATTAACAGGATATGCTACACGTGTTGAAGGAAATGATCTTATTCTTAAAATTGGTAAGCAAGATATTACTAATAATGTTGCACAGGCAGTGCCTATTGTTGAAAAAATAAAGGTATCCCCCAAGCAAAAAGCGTCAATGCCAAAAGTTTTACAGGTTGATGATTTAGATTTTCATCGTGGTCTACAAGGTGATGGGCAAATAGATATTCAATTATCACAGGCCTCAATTCCTGTTGATGTTCAACAACAAGGTAGTAAAATTATTGCCCGTTTTATTGGAGCAAAATTACCAGAAAAGTTACGTCGTCGTTTAGATGTTAATGATTTTGCAACGCCTGTTAAAACCATTGATGCTTATAATGAAGGGAATAATGGTGTTATTGTTATTCAGCCACAAGGAGAGTTCGAATATTTAGCTTATCAAGCTGATAACAACATGACCATTAGTGTTAAGCCAATTTTGCCTGATGCACCTAAAAAGCGTAAAGAGTTTGTTTACACCGGTGAAAAGTTATCTTTAAATTTCCAAGATATTGAAGTCCGCTCAGTTTTACAGCTGATTGCCGATTTTACCTCATTGAATTTAGTTGCTAGTGATACAGTGTCTGGCCGAATTACTTTGCGTTTACAGAACGTGCCATGGGATCAAGCTTTAGAATTGATTTTGAAGACTAAAGGTTTAGATAAACGTACTACGGGTAACGTTATGCTGGTTGCTCCGGCGGATGAAATTGCTGCTCGTGAGCGTTTAGAATTGGAGGCAGCAAATCAAAATGAACAACTTGCTGCATTGCGTTCGGAATATATACAAGTCAGTTATGCAAAAGCAGCTGATCTACAAAAAATGATTACATCGGGTATTAATACATCTAATTCAGCGAATACTGCGTCTAATAGTTTGTTGAGTCCACGTGGTAGTGTTTCTATAGATGTACGCACGAATACTGTAATTATTCAGGATATTCCTAAAAAAATAGAGGAAATCAGAGAATTGATTGCAAGGTTAGATGTTCCTGTGAAGCAGGTCATGATTGAAGCTCGTATTGTCACCGCATCTAGTGATTTTGTTAAAGAATTAGGTGTAAAGTGGGGGGTTGCACACGATAATATAAGCTCAAAGAAACGAGTTATGGTGGGTGGTTCGCGCACTACTTTAAATGATATACGTGAAGCTACAATAGATACAGTTGCGGGTACTCGTGATTATACGATAGCTAGTCCATCTGATTTAGCAGTCGATTTAGGTGTTGAGAAAGTTGGTACAAGTTCTTTGGCTGTTGGTATTATGAATGCAGATAATATAGTGTTAGATTTAGAATTATCTGCTTTACAATCTGATGGACATGGTGAGGTTGTTGCTAGTCCAAAAGTCTTAACCGCAGATAAGCAAAAGGCACTAATTGCTTCGGGCACTCAAATACCTTATGGAGAATCAACATCAAGTGGTGCGGCAGCAGTAAAGTTTATTAATGCAGAATTGCGTTTAGAAGTAACGCCTAGTATTACTCCTGATGGGCGAGTAAATATGGATTTAGCAATCAATAAAGATAGTCCAGGTGCAGTATTATCAAATGGTGCATTAACTATTAACAGTAATCGTATTGCAACAAGTGTCTTAGTTGATGATGGACAAACAGTAGTGTTAGGCGGTGTTTTTACCACGGATATGCTCAAGGGTGTCACAAAAACGCCATTGCTTGGTGATATTCCATTCTTAGGGCGTTTATTCAAACAAGATGTAACACGTAACGAGAAAAAAGAGTTATTGATTTTTGTTACGCCGCGTTTGTTAAATGACACAATTACTAGCAAGTAATAGGTAATAAGATTGGGTGCCTGTGCGAATATTTTTTTGGTCGGACCAATGGGGGCAGGTAAAACCACTATTGGTCGACATTTGGCTGAGATTTTATCTTGGCCATTTGTTGACAGTGATCATGAAATAGAGCTTCGCACAGGTGCCAGTATTCCTTGGATTTTTGATGTTGAAGGAGAAGAAGGGTTTAGAAAGCGAGAAGAGCAAATGATTGCTGAACTGACAAACCGTCGCCATATTGTGTTAGCAACAGGTGGTGGAGCAGTATTAAGGCAAATAAATCGTCAAAACTTACATCAACGTGGGGTTGTAGTTTATTTAGAAACCCCTGTCTCTATGCAGCTTGAACGTACTGCACATGATAAAAATCGACCTTTATTGCAAACGGCTGATCCCCTGACTAAATTAGCAGAGTTACTTAAAATTAGAGATCCACTTTATCGAGAAGTTGCACATCTTATTGTGCCAACAACCAGTGGTTGTGCTAAAGATTTAGCTTATAGCATCATTCAAAAGCTTAATTTCATTTAAACTGCTTTCCAATTTTTGTTTATAAAACTAATAATTCCGTTAAAATCCATATTTAATTTGGCCTGTTAAGAATTCTTTGTTATGCAAACATTATCCGTCTCTTTAGCCGAGCGCAGTTATCCTATTTTTATTGGTGAGTCATTATTAACTAACCCTGAATGTTATCAAACTTATTTAAAAGCTAAACAAGTGCTTATTGTGAGTAATACAACGATTGCACCTTTATATTTGGCAAAAGTTGAACAAACTTTACAAAGCTTGGGCTATAAAGTTGCTTGTCATATTTTGCCTGATGGAGAGCAATTTAAAGATTTACAACATGTAGAAGGTATCTTTAAAACATTGTTAGAGCAACGTTTTAATCGTGATTGTGTTTTAGTAGCATTGGGTGGTGGTGTGGTTGGTGATATGACGGGCTTTGCTGCCGCATGCTATCAGCGTGGTGTTGCGTTTTTACAAATTCCAACCACTTTATTATCACAAGTTGATTCTTCAGTAGGGGGGAAAACGGGTGTTAATCATCCATTAGGAAAAAATATGATTGGTGCTTTTAAGCAACCAACGGCTGTATTGGCCGATACTTCCGTTTTAGACACATTAAATGATCGAGAATATGCAGCAGGTTTAGCAGAAGTTATTAAATATGGCTTAATTCGAGATTTGCCTTTTTTAGAGTGGCTTGAGCAAAATATGGCTGGCTTAGTTGCTCGTGATAAAAAATTATTAGCTGAAGCTATTGCTCGCTCTTGTCAAAATAAAGCTGATGTTGTCGCGGCTGATGAGTTAGAAGCGAATGACCTTCGTGCTTTATTAAATTTGGGGCATACGTTTGGTCATGCGATTGAAACGGCGATGGGTTATGGTACATGGTTACATGGGGAAGCAGTAGCAACAGGTATGTTAATGGCTGCTGATTTATCGTGGCGATTGGGCTGGATAACACAGGCAGATGTTGTTAGAGTTAAAACAATTTTGCAAGCGGCTAATTTGCCAGTTATTCCTCCTACCGAGATGACATCTGAGCAGTTTTTATCGTTGATGGCGGTTGATAAAAAAGTGTTGGCAGGTAAGCTGCGTTTAGTCTTGTTGCGTCAATTAGGACAAGCAGTAGTAAGTGCCGATTTTCCTTTGCAAACTTTAGAGCAAACCTTAATCGCGGGCACTGAATTGGGGCAATAATATGTTAATAAGTCGATCACGATTATGGTTGCCAATGGCTGCAAGCAGCTTAGCAGTGCTATTGATTAGTGTGACGGTTATTAGTTTAAAAGGACGTAATGCTCCTCAACAGCCTACGATTCAAGATGTATTTACCGGTGAAATGCATGAGTTTTCAGCTGATTTAGGGCAATTACCAAAAATTGTGCCACCAACGAATTATGTTGCAACACCACCAGAAAATCACGGACCACAATATCGTACTGTTGATTGGTTAAAGGCTCAGGGTTCGTTGGCGTGGACTTTGCAGATTATTTCTTCAGAAGATGAGGAAGTGGTAAAGTCTTATATTGCGCAACGCGATGATAAAGAGCAATTTGCTTACTTTATGTATAAAGAGGGTGAAAAAGTCAGTTATATTGCGGTGTATGGTAATTTTGTCACAATGGAGTTAGCCTTAGGTGTAGCAAATTCTATAGATTTTGCATTGCCTAATGGAGTGAGACCATCTCCTGAAAAATTTGCGACTTATGTGCCTAATGTGCCAATGATTCAGCCAGCAATTGACCAGCCACCTCCACCCAAATATGGTGGTGTACCAGAAATTGCAATAGAGCCTCAGCCTGATGATATGGCCGAGCCAAATCAAAATCAGCTTGAGACTCCTGCGGATTCGTCTTCATCATCAACAGAACCCGAAGTATCGACGCCTGTGGTTGATCCTTTTTAGTCAAAGTATTTTGCCTATAATCGTGAGTTAAACGATGAAAAATGCAAAAAAAGTAATTTTTATGCAAAAAAATGGCAGATTTTGCTTGTAGTGTTTGAGTCATAGGCAATTTATATATAAAATACTCCGCCATTTTGTCCGCAATAAAATACCGTTTGTTGTGGGCAAACTTTGAGTTTTTAGGGCTTAAGCAGGTACTTTGATCTTCCTAAAGCATTTTTAATAGACAACTTATACTGTGTGTGTAAGTTCTAAAAATGCCCACAGGTTGCCGAAATATCGATGCTGGGTGTTTTTTATAAGTCCATATTTTTTAAGGTAAAGCCATGCACATGCAGCCGGTTGCCCATTCTGGCCTCTATCAACCCGATGAGTTTCGGGATAATTGCGGTTTTGGTTTGATTGCCCACATGCAAGGGCAAGCGAGTCATCATCTCGTACAAACTTCAATTCATAGTTTAAGTTGTATGACGCACCGAGGTGCAATTGCGGCCGACGGTAAAACAGGTGATGGTTGTGGTTTGTTATTAGCCATGCCTCAAGCATTTTTCCGTGCTGTGGCGCAAGCAGAATTCGGTGTAGCCTTAAATAGCTTGTTTGCGGCAGGTTTGATCTTTTTAAATGTTGACCCCGCTTTAGCGGCGAATGCCAAAAATATTTTAACCGCCGAAATTGAAAAAGAAGGTTTATCAGTTGTTGGCTGGCGTGTAGTGCCAACTGATAAAAGTATTTTAGGTGAAATTGCTTTACGCACATTACCAGAATTTAATCATATTTTTGTCAATGCACCCGAAGGTATGGATGCAGTTGACTTCAACCGTAAGTTATTTTTAGCGCGCCGTCGTGCCGAAGCACAATTGGCTAATGATCCTTTATTTTATGTAACCACTTTATCATCTCAAGTGATTACTTATAAAGGTTTGGTGATGCCTGCGGATTTACCAAGTTTTTATAAAGATTTACAAGATGAGCGTTTGGCCTCACATATTGTGGTGTTCCATCAACGTTTCTCTACCAATACTTTGCCAAAGTGGCCATTGGCGCAGCCGTTCCGCTATTTGGCGCATAATGGTGAAATCAATACGATTATGGGTAACCGTAATTGGTCGGTTGCACGTACGCCAAAATTTGATAGCCCATTGTTGCCTGGTTTATTAGATTGTAAACCACTGGTGAATCGTACTGGTTCTGACTCCTCTAGCTTAGATAATATGTTAGAGATTTTAGTGGGTGGAGGTATGAATTTGTTCCGTGCTTTGCGTATGTTGGTTCCGCCAGCATGGCAAAACGTGGAAACAATGGATGCCGATTTGCGCGCCTTTTATGAATACAATTCTAAACATATGGAAGCATGGGATGGCCCAGCAGGTTTAGTGATTCAAGATGGTCGTCATGCGATTTGTATGCTCGACAGAAACGGTTTACGTCCAGCACGTTGGGTGATTACTAAAAATGGTTATATCACTTTAGCCTCTGAAATTGGTGTGTGGGATTATCAGCCTGACGATGTCGTGTCTAAAGGTCGTGTTGGGCCAGGCCAAATTTTAGTAGTTGATACTCAAACAGGCGAATTGTTGCGTACAGCAGATATCGACCAACGCTTAAAATCAGCTCATCCTTATAGAACATGGTTGCGTGATCAAGCGATTCGTTTAGAGAATGACGATGTGGTTGATAAACGTGGCTTGGGACAAATGGATGCTGCTCAGCTCAAAACTTACCAAAAAATGTTCTTGGTAACCTTTGAAGAGCGTGATCAGATTATTCGCCCATTGGCAGAAAGCGGTCAAGAAGCTGTTGGTTCAATGGGTGATGATACCCCAATGGCGGTATTGTCTCGTCGTGTACGTCACATGGCTGACTATTTCCGTCAACAGTTTGCCCAAGTGACAAACCCGCCAATTGACCCATTGCGCGAAGCTATTGTCATGTCTTTAGAGACTTGCCTTGGCGCGGAAATGAATGTTTTTGAAGAAACAGCAGAGCATGCACATCGTGCAATTTTGGCCAGTCCTGTGTTGTCGTTTAGCAAGTTCCAACAAATTTTAGCGTTGAATGATCAAAAAGGTTATGCAAACGCTATTATTGATTTGAACTATGCTGAAAGTGAAGGTTTGCAAGCAGCTATTGCACGTATTTGTGATGAAGCGGAAACCGCTGTTAAAAATGGCAAAACTTTATTGATTTTGTCTGATAAAAACATTCGTCCAAACTATTTACCAGCCAATGCCTTATTGGCAACAGGTGCAGTTCATCACCACTTAAGCAGTGTTGGTTTACGTTGTGATGCCAATATTATTGTTGAAACTGCAACCGCGCGTGACCCACATCATTTTGCGGTGCTATTAGGTTTTGGTGCAACAGCCATTTATCCATACTTAGCGCACGAAATTATTGCCGACTTAGCGCGTACAGGTGAAGTCTTAGGTGACCCCATTGAGGCACAAGCCTATTTCCGTAAAGGCATTAACAAAGGCTTGTTAAAAATCTTATCGAAGATGGGTATTTCTACGTTAGCCTCTTACCGTGCTGCACAATTATTTGAAGCAGTGGGTTTAAGTGATGAAGTGGTGAAAACTTGCTTCAAAGGCGTGCCAAGCCGTATTCAGGGTGCACGTTTTGTTGATTTAGAAGATGACCAAAAACAATTGGCCGCTGATGCGTGGAAAGACCGTAAGCCAATCGACCAAGGTGGTTTGCTCAAGTTTGTCTATGGCAAAGAATATCATGCCTTTAACCCAGACGTGATTAATGCCTTACATGATGCCGTTCGTTCGGGTGATTATAGCAAATACCAAGTATATGCCGATTTGGTTAATGACCGTCCTGTAGCCACCATTCGTGACTTGTTAAAGTTAAAAACGGATAACAGCATTACGATTGATGAGGTTGAGCCATTAGAGTCTATCTTGTCACGCTTTGACTCCGCAGGGATGTCGTTGGGTGCATTATCTCCTGAAGCGCACGAATCGATTGCGATTGCCATGAATACCTTGGGCGGTCGTTCCAATTCGGGTGAGGGTGGTGAAGACCCTGCACGTTATGGCACGCTCAAAAATTCCAAAATTAAGCAAGTGGCTTCTGGTCGTTTTGGTGTGACACCTGCCTATTTAACCTCTGCCGAAGTGTTGCAGATTAAAGTGGCACAAGGTGCTAAACCCGGTGAAGGTGGTCAGTTACCTGGTGGTAAAGTCAATGCTTTGATTGCGCGTTTACGTCACTCTGTACCAGGTGTTACCTTGATTTCTCCACCACCACACCACGATATTTATTCGATTGAAGACCTATCGCAGTTAATTTTTGACTTAAAACAAGTTAACCCCAGTGCTTTAGTGTCGGTTAAGTTAGTATCTGAACCCGGTGTGGGAACAATTGCCGCAGGTGTGGCCAAAGCGTATGCCGACTTAATTACTATTTCTGGTTATGATGGTGGTACAGCTGCATCGCCCTTATCATCGATTCACTACGCAGGTTCTCCGTGGGAGTTAGGTTTGTCCGAAGCTCACCAAGCCTTAAGAATCAATGATTTACGTGGCAAAGTGCGTGTGCAAACCGATGGTGGTTTAAAAACAGGTTTAGATGTTGTTAAAGCAGCTATCTTAGGTGCTGAATCCTTCGGTTTTGGTTCGACACCTATGATTGCCTTGGGTTGTAAATACTTGCGTATTTGTCACTTAAATAACTGTGCAACGGGTGTTGCGACTCAACAAGACAAGTTGCGCGCCAACCATTATGTGGGCGAGCCAGAAATGTTAATGAACTTCTTTAAGTTCGTTGCCCAAGAAGCGCGTTATTGGTTAGCACAATTGGGTGTACGTTCTGTTGCTGAGTTGATTGGTCGTACCGATTTGTTAGAAATGATTGAAGGTCAAACCGTAAAACAACAGCATTTAGATTTAATGCCTTTGTTGAAAAATGACCATATCACGGCTGACAAACCACAATATTGCTTGCAGCCCAAAAATGCACCCTTTGATAAAGGTGTGTTGGCCGAACAAATGGTTGCTGAAATTCTTCCTGCCATTCAAACCAAAGCAGGTGGTGAGTTTAGCTTCAAAGTAGGCAACTGTGACCGCTCAATTGGTGCACGTTTAAGTGGTGAAATCGCTAAAGTTCATGGTGACCAAGGCATGAATGATGCGCCAATTACTGTTAATTTGACAGGCACAGCAGGTCAAAGTTTTGGTGTGTGGAACGCAGGCGGCTTAAACTTAGTGCTAGAAGGCGATGCCAACGATTACGTCGGTAAAGGCATGACTGGCGGTAAATTAGTGATTTATCCACCTAAAGGCTCACCATTCAAAACGCAAGATACCGCAATCATTGGTAACACCTGTTTGTATGGTGCAACTGGCGGTAAGTTATTTGCAGCGGGCACAGCAGGTGAGCGTTTTGCCGTACGTAACTCTGGTGCACATGCCGTTATCGAAGGTGCAGGCGATCATTGTTGTGAATACATGACAGGCGGTTTAGTCACTGTATTAGGCCGTACAGGTCTAAACTTCGGTGCAGGTATGACAGGCGGTTTTGCTTATGTGTTGGATTTAGAAGGTGACTTCTATGATCGTTGCAACCATGAGTTAATCGAAATTCATCGTATTAGCACTGAAGCAATGGAAGCACACCGTCATCATTTACGTAGTGTGTTAACAGATTATGTGAGTGAAACGCAAAGTGCGTGGGGTCAAGAATTGTTGGCCGAGTTTGAGTCCTATCAGCGTAAATTCTGGTTAGTGAAGCCAAAGGCCGCTAACATCAAAGAGTTGCTGAAAAATACTCGTGCTAATCCACAGTAATTATTGTTAGTTCCTCCCCCTAATGTAGGGGGCGGTTAGGAGGGGGTAAACCCCACCCTGACCCTCCCCTAAAATAGGGGAGGGAATTATAAGCTAAGCTAGCTAGATTTATATTGAGGCAAGGCCATGGCAGAACGCCTAAATAACGACTTTCAATTCTTAGACGTCGCGCGGCATGACCCCGCAAAAAAAGATATCGCCGTTCGCAAAAGCGAATATGTAGAGATTTATCACTCTTTTACTAAAGTAGAAGTAGGCGAACAAGCACATCGTTGCTTAGCTTGTGGTAATCCTTACTGTGAATGGAAATGTCCTGTTCACAACTATATTCCAAACTGGTTAAAGTTAATTTCGGAAGGTAATATTTTTGGTGCAGCAGAATTATGTCACCAAACTAATACCTTGCCTGAAGTGTGTGGCCGCGTGTGTCCACAAGACCGTTTATGTGAAGGTGCTTGTACCTTAAATGATGGTTTTGGTGCAGTGACTATTGGTAACACTGAAAAATATATCGTTGATACCGCCTTTGCCATGGGCTGGCGTCCAGATATGTCCAAAGTTAAATGGACAAACAAACGTGTTGCCATTATTGGTGCAGGCCCAGCAGGTTTGGGTTGTGCTGATGTGTTAGTACGTAGTGGTGTTAAACCTGTTGTTTTTGATAAAAATCCTGAAATTGGTGGTTTGTTAACCTTTGGTATTCCTGAATTTAAAATGGAAAAAAGTGTGATGTCTCGTCGTCGCACCATCTTTACCGATATGGGTATTGAGTTCCGTTTAAATACCGAAGTGGGTAAAGACGTTCAATTCACTGATTTGCTCAATGAATTTGATGCTGTATTTTTAGGCATGGGCACTTACACCTATATGAAAGGTGGCTTTGCGGGTGAAGATTTACCAAACGTCTATGACGCTTTAGATTTCTTGATTGCCAACGTCAACCATAACAATGGTTGGGAAAAAGACGCTAACGATTTTATCTCCATGAAAGGTAAAAAAGTTGTTGTTTTGGGTGGTGGTGATACCGCAATGGACTGTAACCGTACCTCGATTCGTCAAGGTGCAGATGCAGTAACCTGTGCTTATCGTCGTGATGAAGAAAACATGCCTGGTTCACGTCGTGAAGTAAATAATGCGCGTGAAGAGGGTGTTAACTTCTTGTTTAACCGTCAACCAATTGCAATCTTGGGTGATGAAAACGGTGTAACAGGCGTAAAAGTCGTTGAAACCCGTTTAGGTTCACCAGATGCGCGTGGTCGCCGTAGCCCAGAGCCAATTCCAAACTCTGAACAAGTATTACCTGCTGATGCGGTGATTTTGGCGTTTGGTTTCCGTCCAAGTCCAGCACCTTGGTTTGCTGATTTTGGTATTAATTTAGACAATAGCGGTCGTGTAGTTGCACCTGCCGAGTCTGAATTTAAATATCAAACAAGCAATCCAAAAGTGTTTGCGGGTGGTGATATGGTGCGTGGTTCTGACCTCGTGGTGACAGCGATTTGGGAAGGTCGTCAAGCTGCCGAAGGTATTTTGGATTATTTAAACGTTTAAGTTTAAAGCCATAGACCAATAAAAAAGGCGCAGAAAATGCGCCTTTTTTATTACCAAAGGATAATCTAATCATGCAAAAAAAATGTTCGGTTTGTGGTGTGGCTTTTGCTTGTGGCAACACTGGCCAGCAAGCCTGTTGGTGTAATCAGTTGCCCGCTATTATGCCGCTCGACTTTGAACAAGATTGTCGCTGCCCACAATGCTTGAAGGTGGTGATTAAACAAGGCATTGAGCAATTTGTACAACAAAACCCAGTGACAGTCGCAATCCCTAAGCAATATCATAATGCACAACTCATTGAAGATATTGATTATTATCTTGAGGATGGTAAATGGGTATTTACCGAATGGTATCACCGTAAACGTGGTTCTTGTTGTGGAAATGGTTGTCGACATTGTCCTTATCAACATATTAATGTGAAATCCAAATTATGAAACAAGCTATTTTTTGTTGGAGTGGCGGTAAAGATTCTGCTTATGCCTTACACCAAATTTTACAAGCAGGTGAGTATGAGGTTAAGTACTTATTAACCACGATTAATGGTGAGTTTCAGCGTATTTCTATGCATGGTGTGCGCGAATTATTATTAGAGCAGCAAGCCACAGCCATTGGGATACCTTTATTAAAAGTAAAGGTTTATCAAGGTTCAAATAGTGAATATGAACAACAAATGGCACAAACGCTGTTACAGGCAAAAGCCGAAGGTATTAGCCATGTCATTTTTGGTGATATTTTTTTAGCCGATTTACGCGCCTATCGCGAAAAAAACTTGGCGCAAGTGGGCTTAGAAGCGGTTTTTCCGTTATGGCAAAAAAATACTACGCAATTGATTAATGATTTTATTGCTCAAGGTTTTAAAACCATTACTTGTTGTGTGAGCGATGCTTATTTAAATGAACAATGGGTGGGGCGAGAAATTAATCAGCAATTTGTTGCTGAATTACCTGCTCAAGTGGATGCTTGTGGTGAAAATGGCGAATATCATACTTTTTGTTATGATGCTCCATATTTTAAGCATGCTGTTGCCTTTGAACTTGGTGAAAAGGTATATAAACCGTTAGAAGTAAAAAGCACCGATGCGGTTTGTAGTAGTGATAATCAAACCCAAGGTTTTTGGTTTTGTGATTTAATAGCTGTAAATTAAGAGGTTGGTAAGGCCAACCTCTATAAAAACCTAAAACATAATCTGTGACAGTTGCGCAGGAATTTCGGCATTAATGCCAAGTTCCTGTGCAAGTTTTTCACTTAACTTTTCCATGGTTTTTGCTTCACCATGCACCAAGTAAAAACGTGGTTGCGTTTTAAAGTTTTTTGCCCATGCTAACAATTCTTTTTGCCCTGCATGAGCCGAAAATCCACCCAAAGTATGAATTTGTGCTTTGACTAAAATCGGTAAACCAAACAATTTAACGTGTTTGACACCATCGACCAAAATTCTGCCCAAAGTACCACGCGCCTGAAAGCCAACAAACACCACATGGGTATTGGTGTGCCATAAACGGTGTTTAAAATGATGGCGAATGCGTCCACCTGTACACATGCCGCTACCTGCAATAATAATCGCGCCTGTTTTAATATTATTAATCGCAGCCGAGTCTTCGACACTTTCACTAATGGTTAAGTTGGGCAAAAAAGAGCTAATATCTTCACCTTGATGCGCTGTAATAAAGGCGACGTCTTCTTTGTCTAATTGTTTAATACAGTCGCTATAAACATTGGTCACCGCTTTAGCCATTGGGCTATCTAAAAAGATATGCCAATGATCTAATAAACCTTCGTGATACATTTTGCCTAAGTGAAACAATAATTCTTGGGTACGACCCACAGCAAAAGCAGGAATTAAAATATTGCCGCCATCTTGTTCGGCTTGTTTTAAAATGGCTTTAAATTCGTCTAAAGTTTCGGCAAAACAACGATGGTCACGATCACCATAAGTTGACTCCATTAACACCACATCAGCATTATCAATAAAATCAAAATTACGCATTAAGGAGGTATCGGGATTACCCAAATCACCCGAAAATACTAAAGTTTTTGCATTGTGATTATCATTGAGCACAAGCTGCACAATCGATGAACCTAAAATATGCCCAGCATCATAAAAGGTGAGGGTAAATTTTTCTAAAAAGGTATGTGCTTGATGATAGTCTAAGGCACAACATAAATTTAAAACAGTTTGCACATCATCTAAGGTATATTGCGGAAATAAGGGCTTTTTCCCTGCACGTTCACGGCGTAAGTTCTCATATTCCAAATCTTTTAAATAAATATGAACCGCATCTTCTAATAAAATTTTTAACAGTTTATGTGTGCCATGGGTGCAGTAAATTTTGCCTTTAAAGCCTTCATGGACGAGTTTGGGTAATAAGCCTGAGTGGTCTAAATGGGCATGAGATAAGACAACGGCATCAATACTGGCAGGAGCAAACTTAAATTGTTCTTTGGTAATTCGATCAACACCATCACCGCCTTGATGAATACCACAATCTAATAAAATGTGATGGCCTGCATTTTCGAGTAAATAACAAGAGCCTGTCACTTCTTGGGCAGCACCTAAAAATCGTAATTTACGCATGGCAATATCCTATCTAAGACCATATTTTTTATATGGATTAGTTCGATCATAGGATAAATTAGGTGTAGGGGCAACCCTTGTGGTTGCCCGATGACTAGGTTTAAGCTAACTCAGCATACAAGTCATAATCATCCGCATCAATGATCGTGACAGTGGCAAAATCACCAATTTTTAAATCGGCTGCGCCTTCGCCTTCAATATACACATTGCCATCAATTTCGGGCGCATCTGCTGCTGAACGAGCAATAGCAACCCCTTCTTCTTCGTCAATGTCATCAATTAACACTTGAATGGTTTTGCCAATTTTTAATTGTAAACGTTGAGCAGAAATTTCTTGTTGAACTTCCATAAAACGTTGCCAACGTGCTTCTTTAACGTCTTCTGGAATGGGGTCTGGCAATTCATTAGCCGCTGCACCGTCAACAGGTGAGTATTTAAAACAGCCAACGCGATCCAATTGTGCTTCGCGTAACCAGTTTAATAACTCTTCAAATTCTTCTTCGGTTTCACTAGGAAAGCCAACAATAAAGGTAGAACGTAATACTAAATCGGGGCAAATTTTGCGCCATTGTTTAATGCGTTCGAGGGTGTTTTCACTGTGAGCAGGACGTTTCATTAATTTTAGAATACGTGGGCTGGCGTGTTGGAAGGGAATATCCAAATAGGGCAAAATTTTACCTTCAGCCATTAACGGAATAACGTTATCCACGTGTGGATATGGATAAACATAATGCAAACGTACCCAAGCACCTAACGTAGACATGGCTTCACACAATTCTTGCATACGTGTTTTTAACGGTTGGCCATTCCAAAAATCGAGTTTGTATTTTAAATCTACGCCATAAGCAGAGGTATCTTGCGAAATGACCAATAACTCTTTTACGCCTGATTTAACCAAGTTTTGTGCTTCGGCCATCACTGAACCAATCGGGCGAGACACTAAATCACCACGCATGGACGGAATAATACAGAAGGTACAACGATGGTTGCAGCCTTCAGAAATTTTGACATAAGCATAATGCTTAGGGGTGAGTTTGATGCCTTGAGCGGGCACTAAATCAATAAACGGATTATGATCTTTTTTCGGTGGTAAATATTGATGCACACTGTCCATCACTTCTTCATAGGCGTGTGGGCCAGTCACTTTTAACACGCTGGGATGCACGTCACGAATTTGGCCTTCTTTGATGCCTAAACAACCTGTGACAATGACTTTGCCATTTTCGGCTAAGGCTTCACCAATCGCATCTAAGGACTCTTGTACCGCAGACTCAATAAAGCCACAGGTATTCACCACCACTAAATCAGCCCCGTTATAATCGGGCGAAATTTGATAACCTTCGGCACGTAATTGCGTCAAAATGCGCTCAGAATCGACCAAATTTTTAGGGCAACCTAAAGACACAAAACCTACTTTGGGTTGTTGAACAGACATGAGCGCACTCCAAAAACAGACACACAAAACAAACCGCGTATTGTACCTGTTCTTGCATAACAAGAAAAAACATTTTAAGGTGTCATTCAGTGATTTAATCTAAAAAAAACACGGAGGAAAGATGATGTCATTGTTTTTTTGGGCAATGTTAATTTTGGCGATTGTTTATGGGATTAATGCCTATAACGGTTTAATTAGTCTACGTAATCAATTTAAAAATGCTTTTGCACAAATAGATGTGCAATTACAACGTCGCTATGAATTAATTCCTAATTTGGTTGAAGCCGTGAAAGCTTATCTTAGCCACGAAAAAGACACCTTAACCCAAGTGATTAATGCCCGTAATCAAGCGATTACTGTTGAGCAAATGGCAGCTAAAAATAGTGATAATCAATATGCGATTAATCAATTAGGCGAAGCAGAAGGGGTGTTAAATCAAGCTTTAGGGCGATTGATGGCTATATCCGAAGCCTATCCTGATATTAAAGCCAATAGCACCATTCAAAACTTAATGGAAGAATTAAAAAGCACTGAAAATAGAGTCAGTTTTGCTCGCCAAGCATTTAATGATGCAGTGATGATTTACAACACCGAACGTGAAAAGTTTCCTAATAATCTTGTTGCCAATATGACAGGCTTTCAAGAAGCAACATTGTTAAAAATTAGCCATTCCGAAGCAAAAGAGCCAGTTAGAATTTCGTTTAAATAATAGCCCTCACCCCGATCCTCTCCCACAGGGCGAGGGAGTTCTTTAAGTGCAAGGCAAAGCTATGATTGACTTTTTTGGTCGTCAACAACAAGCACGCTCAGCCACACGCTATTTATTAATATATTTAGTGTTGGTAATGGTGTTAATTGCGGTTGCTGTCAATATATTCTTCTATTTTGTCGCAGTATTAACAGGTTATGACGATGGACAAGGTTCATGGTTATGGCATGTTTGGTCAGCTAAAGCCTATGGTGCAACAGCCACTTTAATTATGTTTGGCAGTCTTGTGGAGTGGTATTTACTGCGTGAAGGTGGTGTGGCTTTGGCCAATATGATTCAGGCGAATAAAATAGATTTTGCCACAAAAGACCCCCAGCAACAGCAATTACTGAATGTGTGTGAAGAAATGGCCATTGCTTCAGGCATGGCGATGCCCAGCTTATATGTTTTGCGTGACGAACAAACGATTAATGCCTTTGTGGCAGGATATAACCTTCAAGATAGTATTTTAGTGGTTACACAAGGCGCATTAGACTATCTAGATCGGGATGAGTTACAAGGCGTTATTGGTCACGAATATAGCCATATTATTAATGGCGATATGCGTTTAAATACCTACTTGTTGTCGATCTTGGCAGGTATTGTCAATGTTGGTCAAGCAGGTGGCTATTTAGTGCGGATGAGTTATGTAGGCTATCAAAAAGAGCTGAGACCTAAAGAAGCCTTGCCGATGCCAATTTTTTATTTTGCGGGCTTGATCGTGTTGGCCATTGGTTATATTGGGGTGTTTTTTGCCCGTTTAGGTAAAGCAGCCATTTCGCGTAGCCGAGAAAATCTTGCAGATGCAGCCAGTGTACAATTTACCCGTCATCCTCAAGCTTTAGCCAGCGCTTTATATAAAATCAGCCAACATGGCTCGGTATTACAGCATCGTTATGCTGAACAGCTTAGCCATATGTGTTTTGCCGACAGCCTATTGTTTGCCCCTTATTTGGCCAGCCATCCACCCATTGAGCAACGTATTAACACTATCTATCCGAGTTTTTTAACTCGAATGAAGTATCGAGCTGACAGCAAAAAAGAGGCCACACAACAGCAAGTTAAAACCAATTCTCCAATAGATGAGGAGGGGCTTATTGCGTTCTCCTCGGTCATTGCACCCGAACAAGATTTAATTGCACCCAGCATGAGTTCGGCCAAAGTTGGTGAATTGCAGTGGCAAGACTTATTATCTGCGCAATATTTACATCAGCAATTGGCTGTTGAAGTAAGCCGTTCTTTACAGAGCTATCAAGGTGCAAAAGCAGTAATCTTTGCCTTAGTGGCACAACAACAAGATAAACCAGCCGCTTTTGTGCTAGCGTTTTTTGCTAAACAGCAAGTTTTTGCACAATCGATTATTCAACTACAACAATACTTAATCAGTACCGATCAACGTTTGGCTTTGCCAATTGTTGAGTTGGCGACACCGCGTTTGCAATTATTGGTTGAGCAAGAGCGTATCGTGTTTTTAAGTGAGTTAAGACATTTTGTTGGTGAAACAAAAACGGTGTTTGAATTTGCATTATTAGCCTTGATTGAACAGCAGTTAATTAAAGCGAAACATATCTTTCGGCAGTTGCCACTGAATCGTTTAGCCGAACCGTGTGCTCAATTAATCGCAACTTTGTTAAATTATGGAGCACATCCCAAAGATAGCCAACCTGCTATTTATCAACAGTTGATGCAACCAATTTTTAATAAACATACGCCATCCATGCCACAGAGTCAGTTTAAGTTATTGGCGAAAGCCTTACGACAGTTGCAATATTTAAATCCAAAGGCAAAACAACAATTAATTACTTTAGCTGCGGCAACTATACAAAGTGATGGTATTTTGCATCGTGCCGAATATGAGTTATTGAGGGTGTTAGCCGCTTTGTTGGCTTGTCCGATGCCGCTATTATTGGGACAAATACACGTTGACCGTAACCCACAATAAACAAAAACAAAAATCGTTTTATGCTGTAACCCCCACCCAGCCTCCTCCTAAATTAGGGGGAGGGGTTAATCTAGAGGTAAATATGAGCATTAAAGTTGCGCCTGCACCGTGGCAGTTAACAGGACAAGGTTATTTAATGGTGGTGCATTTGCCCCAAGATTTTTTGGATAATCAAAGTTTTATTGAACCGCATTTACAAGCTAGTCGCAAAGGTCATTTGGCTTATGTTGCCTTTGCTGATTATCAACAATCGGATGTTGGCCCTTATCACGAATTATTATATGTGGGTGGGCAGCTAAAAATTGGCCAAAAACATCATTATTCTATTTCAAAAATTTATGTGTCCACACAAGACTCTATTGATAATGGTCAAGCGAATTGGGGTATTCCCAAAGAAAAAGCCTATTTTGCGGTTGACTATGGTCAAGATAAACAAGATCACATTAAAGTCACCACCGAAACAGGTGAGGTGATTGCTAATTTGCATTTTAGTCATCATTTATTGCCGTTTCCTGTTAATACCCGTTTAGCACCAAAAGCTTTGCGTACCTTGGCTCAAGAGTGGCAAGGCCAACGTTTTTATTTTCCTTTAGAAGCACAAGGGCACGTTAAACCTGCCTTATTAACACAAAGTTTTTTTGACCAACGCTATTTTCCAGACTTAAATCAAGGACGTGTATTGGCTTGTTTTAAGGTCACAGATTTTTCTTTAGTATTCCCTGTCCCAAAAACACAAGCAGTTTAGCCATAACAATACAGCAGCAATTGGCGTATTTTGTCCTTAAATTAGTACGTTGGTGCAAATCCCTCACATAAAAAGAAAGTGAGGCGGCAATGATAAAAATAGAGGTTCTTATGGTGATAAACGCACTCAAACAAACTCAGCGATTTTTAGGCTTGGGTGATATTCCTGCACACAAATTAAAAGCACGTTATAGCGAGGACGCTTATTATTTGCATGTACAAGGAGTTGATGTGCGTATTAAAGAAAGTGGCCAAGGTGAGCCATTAATTTTATTACATGGTTTTTCGGCTTCGGCAGACACGTGGGATGGATGGCGTAAAGAGTTAAGCGACCAGTTTCGCGTCATTGCCATTGATGTGCCACCATTTGCCATTTCAGGGCCATTACCTGTGGGTAAAACCACACCCAATGCCGTTATCCATTTTATTAATGCCGTCACTGAACGTTTGGGCTTAAAGCAATTTTATTTAGGCGGAAATTCTTTAGGTGGTTATTTATCATGGCGTTACACGGTTTATTATCCCACTAAAGTCAAAAAATTAATTTTGGTCGATAGTGCAGGTTATTCCATGCCAACACCTGTGGCTGTGTTATTAACCCGTCATCAATTAACTCGTCATTTGGTTAAATTTGTTACGCCATTACCCTTTGTGGTGCAAAGTGTGCGCTCGGTTTATGGTGACAGTAGCCGTATTCCACGCGGAACGATACGTCGTTATCAAGATTTATTGCGGAGAGAGGGGACACGCGCAGCAATCGCTGATATGATGCGCGGTATAATTACCGATTCACCTGATATTAAGTTGATTCGGACGCCAACCCTTGTGATATGGGGGGCAAAAGACACATGGATTCCTTTAAAACACGGTCACCAATTCCAACGAGATATTCCCAACGCTAAGTTAGTGATTTATGACGACTTAGGGCATATTCCGATGGAGGAAGACCCCAAACGAACGGCAGCCGATGCCCGACACTTTTTAACACGATGAGCGATACTAATTTAGCCACTTTTAACCAGTTCCAGCTTAGCCCGTTATTACAACGGGCAATTGCCGATCTTGGATTTAGCCACTGCACCCCCATTCAGTCTCAAGTTTTACATTTTACCCTTGCAGGCCATGATGCCATTGGTCGAGCGCAAACAGGCACAGGTAAAACAGCGGCCTTCTTAATTACCTTAATTAATGACTTATTAAAATTGCCGCCTTCTGAAGATCGTTATTTAGGCGAAACACGGGCTTTAGTGTTAGCTCCCACACGTGAGTTAGCCTTACAAATTGCCAAAGATGCCGAAGCCTTAGCCAAATACAGCAAATTGCGTATTGTCACCTTAGTTGGTGGCATGGACTACGACAAACAAAAACAACAGTTATATAGTGACTATGTGGATATTGTGGTGGCCACACCGGGTCGATTGATTGATTTTGTTGAGCAAAAAGCGATTTATTTAGATCAATTAGATGTGTTGGTGATTGATGAAGCCGATCGTTTATTAGACATGGGTTTTATTCCTGCAATTAAACGTATTGTCCGAGCTTGCCCACCCAAAACCCATCGCCAAACTTTGTTTTTCTCGGCAACTTTTAATCAAGATGTGTTAAATCTTGCCGATCAATGGTTATTTAATCCTGTTAAAGTCGAAATTGAGCCAGCACAAGTCACTAATGAAACCGTACAACAAGTGGTTTATATTGTTAGTGCCGAACAAAAATACGATTTGTTATATAACTTGATTCAATTAGATAATTTTGAGCGAGTGATTGTTTTTGCTAATCGCCGCGATCAAGTGCGTCGTTTAGCGGATATGCTCAAGCATCATCGTATTTCTTGTGCGGTGTTATCAGGCGAAGTGCCACAAGAAAAGCGCGTTAAAACCCTCGAAAATTTCCGTGAAGGTCGTGTGCAAGTATTAGTTGCCACCGATGTTGCAGGGCGTGGTATTCATATTGATGATGTTAGTCATGTGATTAACTTTACCTTACCCGAACAAACCGATGATTATGTGCATCGTATTGGTCGAACAGGTCGTGGTGGCGCAAGTGGGGTGAGTATTAGTTTTGCTTGTGAAGATGATGCCTTTTTGATTCCTAATTTAGAGGCAGCAATTGGTCGAAAACTAGATTGTACCCATCCGCCTGCGGAGTTGTTGCAAAAGCCTAGAGGAAGATAAAAATAGTCTTTTTGATCGTATCACAGATAAAATTATAGCGATAATGTTCCCTCTCCTTTTAGGAGAGGGCTAGGGTGAGGTCTTGTAATGAAAGCAAAACTAACCCTCACCCCGACACTCTCCCATAGGGAGAGGGCGTTCATCGTTAACAGTGTATTTCATCAATGTAGATTGGCTAAACGGAATCTCAGCCCATGAAAAAAAATATATTTGCCATGTTAATGTTGGTTTCTTCTTTAAGTCATGCAGAGTCTTTGCAAGTGGGTGCAATGTATGCCGAAAACATTGATGGTATTGGCTTATATTTAGGTTTAGAAGGTGAAAACTTTTTATATCATGCCTCTGGTTATATTGATGCAACGCTATTAGTGTCTAATGCTTACGATGCCGAACAGCCTTTTTTTGGTGGTGCATCTGTGGGTTTAAGAACAGCCTTTGATACGCCTTTAAGTCCTTATTTGGGAATAGGGGTTTATCTTGGCCAAAACGAAAAAGAAGTGCCAGCCAGTCATGATAATATCGACAACGATGGCGATGGCTTTAAAGATGAAGCAGGCGAAATGCGCGCCGATAATACCTTAATGTCTGCGGTGTATCCCGAATTAGGTTGGCGTATTGCTTTAGGCGACAGTGTCACTGTACGGCTGATGGGACGATATATGGTCTCGTCTTTTGGTCGTCAGCATGATGACTGGTTTTATGGTTTAAGTTTAGCGTTTAATCAATAAAAATATTATGTTTGCTCAGCAACATCACAATCCCAATCATTTGATTTATGCAGTATTTGCAGCATTGATGCTGCATGCTTCGTTTATCTTGGGGGTGAGCTTTGTTGCACCACAAGGGCAAAATATGCAAATGATGGAAGTGACTTTAGCTTTACATAAAAGCCAACAAGCCGATAAAGAAGCAGACTTTTTAGCCCAAGCCAATCAACAAGGTAGTGGTCAATTTAAAAAATCTATAGAAATGACCACCACCCAACAAGCCGACTTTGTTGATGCCCAAATCAATGAAATTAAACCCGAAGACTTAATGGCTTTTCAACCTCCACCACAAGAAGCCGAACATCGTTTAATAGTGACGCATCAAATTTCACCGCAAAAACAAGCACCAGAAAAGTTTAAAAAAGAAGTGCCTAAAGAGCCATCAGATGATGGTCTAGTGCAAATGTCGGCGCAAAGTGCAGCGATTGCCAGTTTAGAAGCGCGTTTAGCCGAAAAACGTCAGGCTTATGCCAAACAAACCAAAATTCATACTGTTTCAACCTTATCCGCTCGGCAAGATTATGCTGCTGCTTATATTGACCACTTTAGGCAAAAAGTGGAACAAATGGGTAATTTGCATTATCCAGAAGCCGCCAAACAACGCCGTTTACAAGGTGAGGTACGTTTATTAGTGGCGATTTTGCCTAATGGTCGGGTTAAAGATATTCAAATACGTTCCTCATCAGGTCATGGTTTGTTAGATGAAGCAGCACGACGTTCGGTACGTTTGGCTGAGCCGTTTAGACCTTTTAGCAAAGAAATGAAACAAAAAATTGAAGTTCTACAAGTGATTCGCACATGGCGTTTTGCTGAAAGAATGCATAATGAAAGTTAAATCGTTTATAATAAACGTCCTTTAACTATTTTTAGACATATATGTCAACTTCCATTGTGGATGCAGACCCCCCGCTTAGGTGCTTTAGCACAGTAGTAACGTTTCTTTCATTCTACGCCATTAAACTCTCCTTATTGGTTATGTTGCTTAACATGACCCAGCGTAGCTTTTCCAAGATTTATGTGACGTTTCATGCATTAGCAATGAGCACACTCTTTGCAGTGCAATCCATAGATCGTCAATTTCTGTTGGTAAAAAATCATGTTTGAATGGATCGCAGAC